>JADYXV010000130.1 GCA_020853995.1 Novosphingobium sp. | reverse complement strand
GTCACCCCGGGCTTGGCCCGGGATGACGTATGGCGAGTGACGCAGCCAACGTGATTCGAACACCGATCGGCCCCGTCACAACCCGTCGCCCGTCCGCCTCGCCTCACCCGCCAAGCGTGCCTTTGATGCGACAACTTGCGACAAGCCTGTCAGCCTTGTTCATCCAAGGGCAAGCGACAGAGGCCTATTACAAATCTCGACGCAGCGGTTGAGACAGGTTTCCCCCCTGTTGCCGGTCTCCAAAAAAACCGCCAAGTCAGCGTGACGAACGCAAATGGAACCCTCGGACCAATGCCCCCGGTCCGGGGGTTTTCATTTTCTGGGCATTCGCCACCCCACATCCCATCTAGCAATCGCCCACCCGCAACCCTAAAGCCCTTGGCATGATCTCTATTGCCACTTGGAACATCAATTCGGTTCGCTTGCGCGCCGATCAGGTCGAACGCTTTCTTTTGCAGGAAGCGCCCGATGTGCTGTGTTTGCAGGAGATCAAGACGCCGGAGAACCTGTTTCCGCACGAAGTGTTTGAAAAGCTGGGCTATACCCACCGCGCGGTGCATGGGCAGAAGGGCTATCATGGCGTGGCCACGGTCAGCCGCATACCGTTTCGCGAATTCAGCAAGCACGATTGGCAGGACAATGGCGAGGCGCGGCATATTGGCGTTGAACTGCTCGGCCCCGGCAACGGGTTGATCGTCGAGAATGTCTATATCCCCGCAGGCGGCGATGTTGCCGACCGCGAGGTGAACGCCAAGTTCGGCCAGAAGCTGGACTTTCTTGAACGGATGACACGCTGGGCCGAGGCCATTGATCGCCCCACCATGATCGTCGGCGATTTCAACATCGCACCGCTGGAATGCGACGTTTACAATCACAAGGCGCTGCTCAAGGTCGTCAGCCACACCCCGCTTGAGGTTGAGACGCTGCAACGCTTTGCCGATGCGCACGGCTGGGTGGACCTTGGCCGCAAGCATATCCCCGCGCCGGAACGCAATTATTCGTGGTGGTCGTACCGCTCCTATTGGCGCGCGAAGGACCAAGGGCGGCGGCTTGATCACATGTGGGCTTCACCAGATGCGGCATCGCAAACGCGCGGGCACCGGTTTGTGGAAGAAACGCGGAAGTGGGAACAGCCTTCGGACCACATTCCGCTGATCACCGAGATCGACCTTTGAGCCGATCTCGTTCCGTCGCCCTCGCGCTTGACGCATTGCGCCATGGCTGGGCCATCCGCGTGACCGGCGCGGACGGTGCGCTTGATCTGTTGCCCGCCGAAACCGCGTTCGCGCAGCCGGGCATCTATGCCGCGCGCCTGCTGATTTCTGATGCGCGCGCCGCCACGCTAAAGCTGGCCAACCAGCGCGATGCCGCCGTGCCTGAAGCGCCAGTGCTGATACGTGGCGCTGAGCCGTTCAGCCTTTCGGCCGCGCGCAATCTTGCCGATCCTGCACAAGACCTTGGCAACCCTATGCGCGGGCCGTTCAAGGCCGATCCCATCGAAGCGGCTGAAGCCGCCACAGCGGCGATGGAACTGGCACGGCTGGCGGGCATTCTGCCCGCGTTCATGGTCTCCACCGGGATTGAAACCGCTGCCGAAGTGTCAGCCGCCGATCTGGTGCAGTTCAAAGACCCGCTGAACCTGACGATACAGGCCCGCGCCCGCCTGCCCGTCCACGCTTGCGAACATGCCGAAATCGTCGCCTTCCGCGCGCGCGATGACTTGCGCGAACATGTCGCGCTGATCCTTGGCACCCAGACCAGCGAGCGTGAACCGCTGGTGCGCCTGCACAGCGAATGCCTGACCGGTGACGTATTGGGCAGCCTCAAGTGCGATTGCGGACCGCAGCTTGACGCCGCGCTGGCGCAGATGGCGCAGGAGGCCAATACCGGTGGCTGGGGCGTGTTGCTATACTTGCGGCAGGAAGGGCGCGGGATCGGCCTTGTGAACAAGCTGCGCGCCTATGAATTGCAGGATCAGGGGTTCGATACGGTCGATGCCAACGAACGGCTTGGCCTGCCCAGCGAAGCGCGCGATTTTCCGGTGGCGGCGCGGATGCTGGACTTGCTGGGCGTGAACCGCCTGCGCCTGCTCACCAACAACCCGCAAAAGGTGGCAACCTTGCAGGAACTGGGGGTAGAGGTAACCGAACGCGTGGCGCACCAGTTGCCCGCCAACCCCCACAATCAGCGCTATCTTGATACCAAGCGCGACCGCACCGGGCACTTGCTGCGTTAGCGGTCAGCGCTTGTCGAAGCGCGTCAACCCTTTGCCCAGGATATTCTCGCCAATCGTCAGCGGATCACCAGACCAATCCGCCACAAACGCCGACCAGCGGCTGACACCTGGCGCAAAGCGGGCATCATTGCCGGAAATGGCAAGGCCGGCAGAGCTATGCATCTTGCCCTCGGCCGCAACGGCGATGAATGCGCTGTGGTTTTCCTTGTCGCGGCCCTGCACGAAAATGTTGTCGCTGATGCGGCCTGTGGCGCCTGCGGGCACATCGATCATGTAATTGGTGGTCGAACCCGCCGTGTCGTCAAAGCTCGATTCGGTCACCTCGATCCGCCCGGCACGGCTTTTGACATAGTGCCCACCGCGCCCCGCCTCAAACCGGCTGCGGCGGATTGTCACACTGCCATAATCGCCAAAATAGACCGAATGCGCGCACGACAAACCGCGATCACAGCGGCCCAACCGCGAAAACGTGGACTTCTCGATCAGGACGGCAGCAGTCGGATCATCTGCGGACAGGATGCCCTGTTCACTATCGCGGAACCATGATTGGCGCACGGTCAGGTTGCCGCGCTCCAGACGGATGCCCGCACCATTGGCGTCATGCACGGTGATGTTCTGGAAAATCAGCCCCTCAACGCGGGTGGACCTACCTCGCGCGACGATGGTGGCCTTGCCTTCGCACGCCGCACCATCGAATACCGTTTGGCCCGGCACTTGCGCCACGAACCCGACATCGCCCGCCGCCTGAACCGCACAATCGCGATAAGTGCCAGGTTCAATGCGTATCGTCCCCGTTCCCTCGCCAATAGCGTTCACCGCTTCTTGCAGCGCGGCAAAGCTGCGTCCGGATTCGATCACCGTATAGGGTGCGCGCGCGCCTTGCGCCCATAGCGCCGTGGCCGAAATGGCGGCAATCACGCCGATGGCGGCAAGCGCAGGTTTGAAGGCTTTGGGGGTGTTCATCATGCGCTATCCGCTCCGCTTATCTGCCGCAGAAGATAGCGCGCAATGATTTACAGGCAGTTGCCGCGGCTTATCAAATCGATCCGGCGTTCAACGTGGGTTGCGCATCGCGTTCCCCGCACAGCACGACCATCAGGTTCGACACCAAAACCGCGCGTTGGTGCGGTTCCAATTCTACCACACCCTTTGCCGACAGCTGGTTCAACGCCAGTTCGACCATCGAAACCGCGCCTTCCACCAGTTTGCGCCGTGCAGAAATGACCGCTTCGGCCTGTTGGCGGCGCAACATGGCGCCTGCAATTTCAGGGGCATAGGCAAGGTGCGTCAGCCCGCATTCGTCCACGGTAATGCCTGCCAGCACCAGCCGCGCATTAAGTTCGGTGCGCAATTCGGCGTTGATCTGGTCGTGATTGCCACGCAGCGTCACTTCCATGTGTTCAATGTCGTCATAGGGATAACGCGAACCGATGGAACGCACCGCGCTTTCGATCTGGACGAAGACGAACGCCTTGTAATCATCGACATCGTACAGCGCCTGCGCGGTATCGGACACGCGCCACACCACGTTGCACGCAATCTCGATGGGATTGCCGCGCAGATCGTTGACCTTCAGCTTTTCGGACACGACATTGTTGGCGCGCACAGAAATACGGGTCTTGCTCATCCATGGCCACACCCAGCGCAAACCGTGGCTGCGATCAGTCCCGCGATAGGAACCGAACATGGTGATCGCGGCGGCCTGATTGGGCTGGATGATGTAAAAACCCTTCGCGATCAGGATAAAACCGATCGGCCCCAGAATCATGCCAAGCAGAAAGCCCAGAATGTCCCCATCGCTGACATTCCCGGCGGCGATGCCCATGAAGCGTGCAGCAGTGAGCACAAACAGTGCGATAAGGATAACCAGCATAAGATAGCCACTGGTTGTCCAGGCAGGCGTTTCTTTGCTGGATGTATGCATGTCGGTCATCGGTTAGCCCCCCAAATCCGTCCCCGGTTCTATAGCAGATTTCGCGATAGCAACAAAAAGTTGCGATTTTGAACTTGTCAGACAGAGCAACTTGCCCCATTTTGATCACGCGGACCGGGCCCCTCTGGCGCGGCGATCATGCCACTTCGGCAATCGCTGCGTGATGTCGGACCGCATCGGGTAATGCCGATGTCTTGTGGTCCGGGTTCTGTTTCTTCCCCCCGCCTTATGGCCCAAGCTGCCGGCATGCCCGATCGTTGCAACACGCTTCGATAGGGAGCTTTGAATGTCTGACCGTTACTTCACCTTGCTTGAACGCCACCAGAAACTGGACGAGGCGCTGCGCCTTGCCCGCCGTAAACGCTGGGTGGACCCGTTCGAGATTGCACGGATCAAGAAACTGAAACTGGTAGTGAAAGACCGCCTTTCCCGCATGTTTCCTCGCAAATCAGCAATCAACTGAAACAGAGGAACGCCGCCCGCGCTGGTGCATTGGCATCGGTGCGGGCCGGTTGATGGAGAAGCGTGATGGAATTTCTTTTCGCCGATTGGCTGATCTCTGATTGGCTGATCTCTGATTGGCTGGGCACGCCCGCCTGGTTCTGGCTGGCCTTTATGGGGCTGGTGGTTCTGCTGACCGCCTTTGACCTCGGCGTCCTCCATAAAGAGGACAAAGCCATGGGCATTGGTGAATCGCTGAGGCTGACGGCGTTCTACATCACCATCGCGCTGGCGTTCGGCGCCTGGGTCTGGGCCGAAAAGGGCGCGGATCTCGGGATGAAATACTACACCGGCTTCTTAATCGAAAAAGCGCTGTCGATCGACAACGTGTTCGTGATCAGCCTGATTTTCACCTTCTTCGCGATCCCCGCAAAGTACCAGTATCGCGCGCTGTTGTGGGGCATCATTGCGGTGATCTTCCTGCGTGGCGGGATGATTGCGGGCGGTGCTGCGCTGGTTGAGCGGGCCTATTGGGTACTGTATATTTTCGCCGCGTTTCTGGTGTTTACCGGCATCAAGATGTTCTTCACATCGGATCATGATCCCGACATCGGCAACAATGCGGCGGTGCGCTGGATCAGCCGCCACATGCGCGTAACCAAGGAACTGCACGACCAGCACTTCTTCGTAAAAGTGACTGATCCCAAGACCGGAAAACTGGTCAATGCTGCAACGCCGCTGTTCCTGGCGCTGGTCGTGATCAATCTGGCCGACCTTGTGTTTGCGGTCGACTCTGTCCCGGCGATCTTTGCGATTACGACCGACACCTTCGTGGTCTACACCTCTAACATCATGGCAATCCTGGGCCTGCGCGCGCTTTATTTCGCACTGGCCGCGATGATCGACCGCTTCGCTTACCTCAAATACGCACTGGCTGCGGTGCTGGTGTTCATCGGATCGAAGATCTTCGTGTCAGACTTCCTGCTGGGCGGTGACAAGTTCCCGCCGGTGATGAGTTTGCTGGTAACGATTGCGCTTATTGCAGGTGGCGTGGTGTTCTCGCTGTGGAAGACGCGAGGGCAAGCGCCGAAGGGTTTGACCGGGGCGTGAGCTTTGTGCTCCTCGGTTAAAAAGAGTGTTTCGCGCAGAGACGCAGGGGAAGCAGAGACAGTTGCGGACATGCAAAGCGTCGAGAACAACTGCGACGCTTTGAACACCTCCGGCTCCACCGGATTTCTTCAAGACTCCGCGCTCTCTGCCTCCTCTGCGCCTCTGCGCGAAACCTGTTCTTAAAACTGGCGGATCACCTCAAGGAACCTGTCGCCGTAGGCCTCCAGCTTGCGGCCACCCACGCCGCCGATCTGGCCCAATTCGGCAAGGTTGGCGGGACGGGTTCCGGCCATTTCGCGCAGGACTGAATCGTGGAAGATGACGTAAGGTGGCAGGCCTGCCTCGCGCGCCATATCGCGACGCAGGGATCGCAACGCATCAAACAGCGGATCACCGACAGGATTGAACGCAGCGCCGGGTGAGGCTTTGCGGCGGCTGGTGCGCTCCTTTTTGGGCACGACCACCAGCGGCACTTCGGCCTCACCCTTCAGGATCGCGCGCGAATCGCCGCCCAGTGCCAGCCCGCCGTGTTCGGTGGCAATAAGCGCGCCACGTGCCTGCAAAGCGCGGGCGAGCGGACGCAGCAGCGGCGCTTCATCCGCGGTGACAATGCCGAACACTGAAAGCTGGTCATGGCCGCGCTGGGTGATGCGTTCATCCGCGACACCCGTCAGCACTTTTTCCAGATAGCCGAAACCGAACGACTGGCCGGTGCGATAGACCGCCGACAGCAGCTTTCGCGCCACATGGGTGCCATCGGTAATGCCCGGAGCTTCAAGGCAATTATCGCAATTGCCGCACTTTTCCGGCGGGTCTTCGCCAAAGTGGCGCAGCAGGATGGCGCGGCGGCAATGCGGCGTTTCCACCAACATGGCCAGCGCATCAATCCGCGTGCGTTCGCCCGCACGGCGGTGCTCCTCAACCTCGGCCACACGCTGGCGGGCGCGGACAAAGTCTTCAGCGCCCCACAGCATGACCGCCACCGCAGGATCGCCATCGCGGCCCGCGCGGCCGGTTTCCTGATAATAGGCCTCGATCGATTTGGGGCAGGCGGCATGGGCCACAAAGCGCACGTCGGGCTTATCAATGCCCATGCCAAACGCTACCGTAGCAACCATCACCATGTCTTCAGACGCCACAAATGCCGCCTGATTGCCAGCCCTCACCTGTGGATCAAGCCCGGCGTGATAGGGCAGAACCCGGCGATGGCCGGTGCTCAATTGCCCGGCCAGCTTCTCCACTTGCGCGCGGGTGGGGGCATAGACGATGCCGGGTCCGGGGTGCTCCTCCATCAATTGCTTGATCTGGCGCAAGGGGTTGTCACGCGGGCGGATGGCGTAACGGAGATTGGGCCGGTCAAACCCCGAAACGATCAGGCCTTCTGCCGGAATGCCAAGTTGTTCAAGGATATCGGCGCGGGTGTGACGGTCTGCCGTTGCCGTCAGCGCCAGCCGCGCGACATCTGGAAACGCATCCATCATCGGGCGCAACAACCGGTAATCGGGGCGGAAATCGTGGCCCCATTCCGAAACGCAGTGCGCCTCGTCAATCGCAAACAGCGAGATCCGCCCGCGCGCCAGCAGATCGCGGAAATGCTGCTGGCTGGCACGTTCGGGCGCGACATAAAGCAAATCAAGTTCGCCATGCGCAAAGCGAGCAATCGTTTCGTCGCGGTTGGTATCAACGCTGGTAAGCGTGGCGGCGCGGATGCCGTTGGCGGTGGCCGCGCGCAATTGATCGTGCATCAGCGCGATCAGCGGCGATACGACAACGCAGGTGCCCTCCATCATCACCGCAGGCAATTGATAAGTCAGCGATTTGCCAGCACCAGTGGGCATCACCGCCAGCGTTGATTGTCCCGCCAGCACGCGATCCACGACAAGGTTCTGCACCCCGCGAAACGCCGGAAAGCCGAACACGGCATGAAGCGCCTCCCGGGCATCGGCATAAACGGGCGGCGGCGGTGCGGCTGGCCGGGGTGGCGCAACCTCGTCGTCATCAGGAAAGCCCGAAAAGATACCTTCGGCAAAGGCATCGTCGGGGGGAAAGTCGAGGTCGTAGGGGTCGTCGCCTGAAGTCACGTCCGGCTCTATGCCAGATCACACGCGCCAAGCAAAACCCGGATCACCCCAAAATAATGTGAAGCCGGCTGATCCGCGACGTCAGGATGCGCCACTGTCCGGCATCCTTGCGATATGTCTCGTGATAATGGCCCATGCCGTGCAGCACCACATTTGTGCCGGTATCGTCCCAGATCTGGTCTTCCATCGCAATCACGCCGCGCGCTTGCGTTTCCGAAAGCACCTCGATTTCATGGCAGTGGCCGTGATGCACAGTGCGTAACGGGGCAACCGCCGCCTCGACAAAGGCCGCTATCGCATTACCGCCGGTATGCACCCATTGCGCAAGATCCTCGGCCGGTTCCATGCTGAGCGAACAACTGGCATCAAATGTCGCGTCATCTGCGAACACGGCACGCAAACCGGCGAAATCCTTGGTGTCCATACAGCGGAAATAGCGCGCTTTAAGCTGCTTGATTTCTTCGATGGCGATAAGACGGGCGACGGGATCGACTTGAGTCACGCGGGCATCCTTATGTTTTGGTCATTCGCATCTTAATCAACCGCCAGACCCAAGCTGCCTGTCATTAGTGCGAGAGGTGCGCAAATGTGAGTTACCGCTTAACCATGAGGGCGCTCCGTCATTACGCGCGGGTGAGCCTTAATTGCCCCTTTGGCACATTGCCGCACCATTGCTGACAATGCGGGAACCTTTCCCGCCTTTGACGGGAGGCAATGCGATGGGCTTTGAAATGCGGGCTGCGTTCGTGAAACGCGAAGAATGCAAAGCGGCTTGGGAAAGCGAAGTTGAATTTTCCGAAATGGCGCGCGTCTTGAAATCACTTGCTAGCGAACTTGGCCAGGATAACGAAGCTGCGATCGACGAACTGGCACACCACGGCCTTGGAGCAGCGCTCGGCGTCCTTGCAGGACAAGCGGGCGGTGATGTGGAAGCTGACTACTTGCGCCAGCGCGCGCAATCACGCATTGCCGCCAGCGGGTTGCAGTAATAAACCGGAATCCCGTCTTGGCGGGAATGACGACGCTGGGGTGGTAGGCCTGCGACGTCCGGTGTGGTGGCTTGTGGAGGGCCACCGCACCATACGCTTCGCCGGTTGGAACACCCGGCAATCGCAATTCTACTTCCGCGCGGTCGCCAGCCAGCCCGTCAGGCCTTTGACGAACAAGGGCCGCGCCTTGGCCTTTTCCGTCAACCCGCCGATGACCTGATCGACCGGACGTGCGGCTTCGACAGGGACACTGGCTTTGAACGCCTGAAGCTTGGTGATCATGCCGGGATCATTTGCCCCATTGGCAAGGCTTGCGATAAACGTCACGCGGCTTTGCGCATCAACAAGTTCTTCGATGCGGGCGCGGTTGGCGATGGCAAAATCATAAGTCTCTTCGGGGAAAAGTCCCGCCGAAGCGACGATCATGGCAGCGCTGGTGGTTTTGCCCGGCGTGTCCGTCAACGCCAGATCGCGTGCCGCCTTGGCCAATGCCGGATCGGACGCACGGCCCAGCAGCGTATAGAGGAACTGCCGCTCCACCGCGCTGTTTGATGCGCTCGCCATTTTCTGGATCGCATCCCAATCGGCCTTGGTGGCATTGCGCGCAACAATACCAAGCCATGTGGTTTTCAGCGGGCCGTCCATCGCCTTGGGATTGCTGGCCAGTGATGAAAAACGGCGGCGGGCTTCGGCCACCACATCAGCATCACCCATTGTCCCAAACCCGCTGATCAGCGTTGAGCGCAGATCAGCATCGGGCAGGGCTTCGTTTGCCTTGGGCTCAAAACCCAACGCTATCAGACGTGGCTTGTAATTGGAGGCAACTTTGGCGGCGAGCTTCTTTTGCGCCACCGGATCGGCCTCAAGCGCACGCCACGCGCCGACATAGCGCGCAAAGGCGCTGCCTGCGACAACCGGATTGCCATTGCCCGGCACGGCCGCCAGCAAATCAAACGCAGGTCCGTATGGCTGATAACCACTGCTGGCCAGCGCCAGATTGTCTTGCAAAAGCCCCATCTGATCAACCGGTGCCAACGTCGGCATCGCGGTTTTCAAACGCCCGAGCATCTTGGGCGTGTAAAGCGAACGATAATAACCCAGCTGCCCTGCGTTAATAACCACAGGGCCACAGCCGTTAACGGTGAGCGTGCTTTTGCCCCCGTCCATGATCGCGCGGACGGGTTCGCCGCCTGCCGAAACCAGCAGCGGCACTTTCCACATTGTCGGCTTGGCAGCCACTTCGTCCTTGCGGTCGATGCTGAATTCGCTTTGCGTCAGGGATAGGGTTGAGACACCCTTTTTGCAGGTGTGCCTGGCAACACTCACCAGCGGGATGCCGGGCTTTGTGGTAAAGTCTGTAGCAATCGCGGTAAGGCCGGGCGCGCCAGCCTTTTCAACGGCTTGCCACAAATCCTTTGACCGCGTGTTGCCGAATTTGTGGTCGCGCATATAGCTGCGCAACCCATCGCGCCACACCGTCTCGCCGGCAAAGGCCTCCAGCATGGCAATGACCGCTTCACCCTTTTGATAGGTGATCGCATCGAAGGCCTGATTGGTTTCCTCGACAGTCTTGATCTCTTGCACCACGGGGTGCGTGGTCTTGAAGCCGTCAAGGCCCATCGCAGTCTCGCGCCCGCCGACACGGTCAAGCAGCGGGAACCAGTCAGGGTGGAAATGGGCGGTCGTCTTGGTTTCCATCCAGCTGGCAAAACCCTCGTTCAGCCACAGGTCTTCCCACCACGCCATCGTCACCAGATTGCCGAACCACTGGTGCGCCACTTCATGCGCTTGCGTGGTCACAAGATTCTGGCGGGCAGAGGCGCTGGTGATCGCCGGATCATTCAGCAAGATGCGCTCGAACGTCAGGATTGCGCCCCAGTTTTCCATCGCTGAAAAGAACTGCGACTGGCCCGGTGCAGCCACATTATCAAGCTTTGGCAGGGGATAGGGCTGCCCGAAGTAATCGGCAAAGAACGGGATCAGCGGCGCAAGTTCATCAAGCGCATAACGCGCCTGTTCACCGCTGCCTTTCGGGCTGACGATGCCCACTTGCACGCCGGGTGCCGCATCCTTGGCCATCCGTTCCCAATCGCCAAGGCCGAAGAACAACAGGTACGATGACATCTTCGGGCTGGTGCCGAATGTGACGCGCTTCAGCCCCTTTTCGAGGCTTTCCTCTTTGGCCACCGGCATGTTGCTGATCGCCAGTTGAGTGGCAGGAACAACCGCTGACAGATCGAAGGTTGCCTTGTAAATCGGCTCGTCAAACATCGGCGCAAAGCGGCGTGCATCGGGCGCTTCGAATTGCGTGAACAAGCCGCGCACGTCCTTGCCGGTGATCTTGTCAGGGTAATCAAGCGCGAACATGCCATAAGGCTGGGTGTTGATGACGCCGGTATAGGCCGTATCCAGCCGGTATTTGCCGGGGGTGAGCGGCTGGGCAGCAGCAAACTTTGCGGTTTGGCGGGCAGCATCTATCGTCACCGTAACGGGAACAGGCGTGCCGCCTTGAGGCGTCAGCGTGGCTGAGGAAATCTTGAGGTCCAGCGCATGGAGTGTCAGGAACTCCGTCGCCTCGGTCACTTCAAGGTCAACCGACGATGTGCCCGAAAACGTCAGGTTCGCAGCATCGGGCGTGATCGCAATCGTATAGTGTGAAGGATGCGCAACGCGCGGCAAATCGGTGTGAACCCCGGCGGCAGCAGACGGGTTTGCTGTGGTTTGCCGGGCGATGACCGGTGCGGAAACGCAGGCGACAGTCAGCGCGAGTGCTGAAACAAACGAAATGCTACGCATGCGAAACCCAACTCCTCGGCGCAATTATAATTGGTTGCACTAGCAACCAGTCGGTCGCTTTGCTAGCCCTCACTACGAATTGCGGGATGAACCTGCACCTACCCGATTGGCAGCGTTATCGCAGCTGTCAGTCCGACAATGTCGCCGGTCGGCCCACGACGGTTAGCCAGCATAAGCGTGCCGCCGTGCTGATCGGCGATCGCGCGCGCCAGCGTCAGGCCAAGGCCCGTTCCGCCGGTGCCACTGTTGCGCGAAGCTTCCAGACGGGTGAACGGCTCCATCATCCGCGCAATGTCACCTTCGGGAATGCCCGGTCCATCGTCTTCGATGCGCAGCACTGCCATCCGACCTTCGCGGACCAGCGAAATGCGCGCGCGCTCACCATATCGAAGCGCATTCGACACCAGATTGCGCAAGGCGCGGCGCAGCCATGTGGCGCGGATAGGCAGGACTATCCGGTCCGTCTCGCCCAGTTCCACCGCCTCGCCCATATCTTCAAACTCGCCGATCACGTCAGCCACCAGCGCGGCCAGCTCGTTCGGTTCGATGGGATCGGACGGACGGCCCACGCGGGCAAGCGAGAGAATGTCGTCGAGCGAGCGGTTGATGTCTTCAATCGTGGCGGCCATGCGACCGCGCTCGACATCATCGTCGACCGCTTCGATCCGCACACGCAAAGCGGCCAACGGTGTTTTCAGATCGTGGCCAATGGCCCCCAGCATGACGTCCTTTTCGTCAAGCATCGCCCCGATGCGCGCTTCCATTGCGTTATGTGCCAAGATGAGGCCCTGAATATCTTCCGGCCCGTCAGGCTCAAGCTGCCCTTCAAGCTTGCGGTTTCCGGCAAAGTCCTCAACCCGGCGCGTCAGCACTTTAAGGGGTCGGGTAATGCGGCGCAGGATCACCGCCATCGCACCCACCAGTACCAGATAAAGGACGATAGTTTGCGCCACGAGCGGTGCCAGCACCATCATTTCGCGACCTTCGCTGAACACGCGGGTCGACACCCATTTGCCCGAGCTTTGCCGCACCGCGGCAATGACCAGTCGCGGCTTTGGCTCCTTGGGGAAGACCGCCAGTTCCCGGCGATGGCGCTGGATGAAGCGCAGGCTGATCGCATCCTTCAAAGGATCGCGTTCAAACACAACCACTTCGGCAGCATCAAAGCCTTGCGCACCAAGAATTTCTGTCAGCTCATGCTCAACCCGGTGGAGCCGCTTTTCACCCTCGCGCTGCGGCGATGCATCGCTGAATGCCACACGAAAAGGTGACGATTGGCGATCTTCATCATCGCGGCCCTGCCTGCGGCGTTCCGATTGCTTGCCAAGCAGACGAAACGCTGCCGAACTGACCATCGAGGATTCACGGCGATGGCTTTGTTCACGCCAGATCAGCACCGCCGAGATCGTTTGTGCGACCAGCAAGGCAACCGCAATGGCAGCCAGGACCTGGGCCTGAAGGCTACGGGGCCAGAAGCGTAATCCGGAAAGAAATGATCGCAAACCGGTTACGCCTCATCACTGGTGGGTGCGCGTTTGCGAACTTCGGCGGCCAGCATATAGCCTCCGCCCCACACCGTCTGGATCAATTGCGGATTACGGCTATCCACCTCGATTTTCCGGCGCAAGCGCGAGATCTGGTTGTCCACCGCGCGGTCAAACAAATGCGCCTCTCGGCCCTGCACCATATCCAGCAAGCGGTCCCGGTCCAGCACCTGACGGGGATGGTCAAGGAAGGCGAGCAACAAACGGAATTCGGCGGAGGAAATGGCCACAACCGCGCCCTCCTGATCAATCAGGCGGCGCTTGAGCGGATCAAGCCGCCAGCCTTCGAATTCATAAATCACCGCATCGGCAATCTCGCTCGATTGCTTGCTCGCGCGGCGCAGCACAGACCGGATACGCGCCACAAGTTCGCGCGGGTCGAACGGCTTCACCACATAATCATCAGCGCCGATTTCCAGCCCGACGATACGGTCGGTCGATTCACCCTTTGCGGTAATGAAGATCACCGGCAATTTTCGCGCCTCAACCAGATGGCGGCACAATGACAAGCCATCTTCACCCGGCATCATGATGTCCAGCAGCACGATATCGCAGCCGGCCTCGTTCAGACGGCTGCGCGCTTCGGCGGCGGTTCCGGCTTGCGTGACGACAAACCCCTGCCGGACAAGATAGTCCGCCAGGGGCTCGCGCAGGGCCGGTTCGTCATCGACGACAAGGACGCGGATCGGCGTGTCGCTCATGACATTCAGTTAGCCGCAGGGGGCGGCGGAGGACCATCGCCCATTGCTCCCATTCCACCGTGATGCATTTGGCCGCCATGACCGCGCATCTTGCCCATCTTGCCCATCATGGCACGGCGTTCTTCGACAGTGATCTTGCCGTCCTTGTTGGTATCGGCCATTCCGAAGTGTGATTTTGTCACGCTGTCAAATTCTGCACGGGCCACAGCGCCATCCTTGTTCGTATCGGCCATTGCCAGCATACGCATGCCACCACCCATCATGTCATGATGGCCCATGCCGCGACCCTTGCCGCCCTCGGCCCTGCCTTCACCGCGCCACTTGCCATGCCCATCGCCGCGCGCTTCCTTGCCCGCTTTCATCTGGCTGTGATGGGCCATAAATTCATCGCGGCTGATTGCGCCGTTCTTGTCTGTATCAATCGAGGCGAACTTTTCGCCCATCTTGGCGGCGCGGTCTGCGGGATCGATCTTGCCGTCCTTGTTCACATCAAGCCTGGCCCACATCGTATCGGACTTGGCCTTGGCTTCTGCCCAGGAAATGGTCTTGTCGCCATCAGCGTCGATCTTTTGTGCTGCTGCGGGCGATGCGGAATAAAGCGCCATCGATGCAGTTGCCATAACGGCAGCGGCTGCGGCGATCTGGAATTTGGTTTTCATGTCAGGTGCTCCTGTGAGCGTAATAGGGGAGAAACTGCGGCCATCCGCCATCTGGCAAGGAAGGGGAGGGAGGGAACCTTGCCCAGTGGGGGGACTGGTTGGGGACGACCGCAGTTTCCGTGTTCTCTATCTAGGAGCATGTTGTCGCGCGACTATGCCGGAATCCCCGGTTCTTTGTCGCAATTTGTCGCGCATGGCGCAGGCTGTTCACTTGCCCGAAAGCTGACGCTTCACAAGGGCGCACAAGCCGCCTCAAGCCAGCCAAGATCAGCGCCGGACAACTGCGGTGCCAAAATGGCGCGCACTTGCGCGTGATAGCCATCAAACCATGCGCGTTCTTCGGCTGTCAGCAGCGCCACATCCACCAGCGTGCGGTCAATCGGCGCGAATGTCAGCGTTTCAAAGCCGAAGAATTCGCCCTCAGCGCCCGCAATCTCGCGCCGTTCCACTAGTACCAGATTTTCGATGCGGATGCCGTATTCGCCGGCTTTGTAATAGCCCGGCTCGTTCGACAGAATCATGCCTGCCAGCAATTCCTGCCCTGTACCCGCTTGCCCGCCAGCCGCCTTGGCTATGCGCTGCGGACCTTCGTGGACCGAAAGGAAGCTGCCCACGCCGTGGCCGGTGCCGTGCGCGTAATCAAGGCCCGCCTGCCACAGGAACTGCCGCGCAAAGCTGTCCAACTGACTGCCTGCGGTGCCTTTGGGGAACACCGCGCATGCCAGCGCGATGTGACCCTTCAACACGCGGGTAAAGCGGTCCTTGATTTGCGCAGGCGGTGCATCGGGGCCGATCCATACTGTGCGCGTAATGTCGGTCGTGCCGTCCACATACTGCCCTCCTGAATCAACAAGGTACACACTGTTCGGTTCAAGCGTGCGGCTGGACTCCTCGCTCACGCGGTAATGCACCACCGCGCCATTGGGGCCAGCGCCGGATATCGTATCGAACGACAAGTCTTTCAGCAGGCCACCTTCGGCGCGGAATGCTTGCAAACGGTCGGCGGCGGACAATTCGGTAACCTGGCCCTTGGGTGCTTCTTCGCCCACCCAGTGCAGGAACCGCGCGATGGCCGCACCATCGCGGGCTTGCGCGGCGCGGTGGCCTGCCTGCTCGACCGGATTCTTGATCGCCTTTGGCAGCACTACCGGATCGGTCAGCGGCACAACATCGGCCCCCGCACCTTCCAGCGCATGGAACACCGCCGCAACCGCACGTTCAGTATCAACCGCGA
Organism: Novosphingobium sp.; assembly: GCA_020853995.1. GTDB lineage: Bacteria > Pseudomonadota > Alphaproteobacteria > Sphingomonadales > Sphingomonadaceae > Novosphingobium. Next base: position 1,377 of record JADYXV010000130.1, on the reverse strand, counting down.
CCTTGAAGCCCTTCAACGCCTCAAGCGCGGGCACAAAAGCATCACGCGGCTGCACCCGGACCGCGTTGCCCAGATGCGCGGTGAGGTCCGCCGTCACCTTTTCCTGCGCGATGAACAGGTCGGCCGTGCCATCGGCGTGCGCAATCACGAACGACAGCGCCACCGGCGTCCGGTCCACATCGGCCCCGCGAATATTCAGCAGCCATGCCACTGAATCAAGCGCCGTCACCACGGCTGCATCAAGGCCCTTTGCGGCCAGCCATTCAGCCACGTCTGCGCGCTTTTCATGCGCCGATTTGCCTGCATATTCATCGGCATGCGGCACTGCGGGCGCGAGCGATGGCGCAGGCTGGTCTTCCCACACCACATCCACCGGATTGCGCCCCACCGGCAGCAGCGTTGCATCTTTCGCCCGCAGCGCCTTGGCCACACCATCGGCCCAGCCCTTGGAATGCAGCCATGCGTCATAGCCGATCTGCGCGCCGTGTGGCGCATGGTCGGCCAGCCACGCCGCAACGCTGGTCTGCGGCACCGATTCGTAAGACCACAGTGCGCCGTCCACCTGATCACGCACTTGCAGGGTGTAGCGTCCGTCAACAAAGATCGCGGCCTTGTCTGCCAGCACCACCGCTGTGCCTGCCGACCCGCCAAAACCGGTCAACCATTCCAGCCGCTGGGCATAGCTGCCGACATATTCGCTCATATGTTCATCGGAAATCGGGATGACAAAGCCATCAAGTCCGTCCTTCACCAATTGCTTGCGCAGGGCATCAAGCCGGGCTTCGTGGGTGTGCATCAACATGGGCAATTCCTGAATCGTCTAAAGCCCGCCTTGCGGGCATCATGGACACACCATAGATGCGGGGGATGACACTTGCCACACCTCCCTTCGCCCCCAAAAAGCCCCACACCTTTTCGCACCACGGCCTGACCGTCACCGACGATTACGCGTGGTTGCGCGATCCGGGCTATCCGGAAGTGACCGACAAGGACATTCTCGGCCATCTTGAGGCAGAGAACGCGTGGTTCGAGGCCCGCATGGGTGAACGCAAGCCAGTGATCGACAGCCTGATCACCGAAATGCGCGCGCGCATCAAAGAGGCGGATAAGTCGGTGCCGCAAAAGGACGGCAATTTCCTCTACTGGATCGAATATGAAGAGGGCGCGGAATACAAGAAGTGGTGGCGCCGCCCGGTGGGTTCGCCCGATGACGGCAGCGCGGACGAACTGATCCTTGATGAAGTGGCATTGGCCCAAGGCGTGGAATACTTCCGCCTTGGCGCGATTGCAGTGTCGTCCGATGGCACGAAGCTCGCGTGGTCGGTTGATGACAACGGCTCGGAACGCTTCACCGCGCGGATCAAGGTGATCGCCACC
>JADYXV010000129.1 GCA_020853995.1 Novosphingobium sp. | reverse complement strand
TGCCTACGCCCGTCACGAAGAACATGAAGATGAACATGGCGAGGAAGCCGGTGAAATTGCCCGCCTGGAGGAAGTGGATCACACCCAGCGTGCCGATCATCATGCCGATGAACACCCAGAAGGTGACGCGTGCACCGCCAAACTTGTCAGACACCCAGCCCGTCGCTGCCCGACTGATCGCGCCAACCAAGGGCGCCAAGAATACATATTTGAGCACATCAACGTCAGGGAACTGGTTCTTCGCCAGCAGCGGAAGGCCCGCCGAAAATCCGATGAATGAACCGAACGTTCCCGTGTAGAGCCAGCACATCAGCCAGTTGTGCTTGCGCTGGAAAATCACGGACTGTTCGGCAAAACTTGCCTTGGCATCGGCAATATCGTTCATGCCGAACCAAGCGAGCAGGCTCGATGCGATGATGAAGGGCACCCAGATGAAGCCCGCATTTTGAAGCCAGAGCTGTCCACCTTCCTTGTTCGGCAGCGGATCGCCGCCCATTGCCCCAAACACGCTGGCGGTAATGACCAGCGGCACAGCAAATTGCATCACGGACACGCCGAGGTTGCCCAGCCCGCCATTGAGCGCCAATGCATTGCCCTTTTGTGCCTTCGGAAAGAAGAAGCCGATATTCGACATGGAGGAGGCGAAATTTCCGCCGCCAAAACCGCACAGCAGAGCCAGAACGAGGAAGATAACGTAAGGTGTATCCGGGTTCTGCACCGCATAGCCAATGCCAAAGGCCGGGATCAGGAGTGACGCTGTGCTGAGCGTCGTCCAAAGCCGTCCGCCAAAGATCGGCACCATGAAGCTGTAGAAGATGCGGAATGTTGCGCCAGACAGGCCCGGCAATGCTGCCAGCCAAAACAACTGGTCCGTGGTATAGGCAAAGCCAATGAGGGGAAGCTTCGCCACGACCACGGACCAGACCATCCAGACCGCAAAAGCGAGCAAAAGGGCCGGGATAGAGATGATGAGGTTGCGCCGCGCGACCCTCTGACCGGTTTCCTCCCAAAAGGCGGGATCTTCGGGCTTCCACTCGGTCAGCACCTTTGAAGGCTCGATGCGCCCATGTTTGGCTTCATCGTGCATGCCCGCCATTTCGGGGAATTGCGGCAGAGAGCGGACATCGATGCCGCTGGCCTTCTGTTCCATCTGGCGGATAGCGATATGCATCCAGCCCAAAGCAATTGCGACCAAAGCGAACAATACCATGAAACAGCTTGTCCAGATGCCGGTCAGATCACTGACGGCACCAAAGACGATGGGAAGTACAAAGCCGCCCAACCCGCCAACCAGACCGACCAAACCGCCTACCGAGCCAACATTCTCAGGATAATAGACCGGAATGTGCTTGTAGACCGCTGCCTTGCCCAGCGACATGAAGAAGCCGAGCACGAAGATCGTCAAGACAAACGGCACCAGGCTCATCGAGGTTGATAGGTTGATGTCCCCCTTGATCCCATGGATCGTGTAATCGGTTGCCGGGTATGAGAGCATGAACAGGCACAGCATCGAAACGCCGAAGGTGGCGTACATGATCTTGCGCGCGCCATATTTGTCGGAGAGGATTCCGCCATAAGCGCGAAACAGGCTGGCGGAGAGACTGAAGGTTGCCGCCAACATGCCTGCGACTTTCACGTCCACGCCGTAAACGCCGATCAGATATTTCGGCAACCACAGTGCCAGCGCTACAAAGGCCCCGAAAACGAAGAAATAGTAGAGTGAAAAGCGCCAAACCTGTTCGTTCCTGAGCGGCTCCAGTTGCTCCTTCAAGCCGCGCGGCTTTGCTCCGCTCTTCTTTCTTGCAGTTAGCTCTGGATCGTCCTTGGCAAACAAGAAAAAGACGAGTGAGGTGACAGCGAGAACCGCTGCCCAGATCTGTGCGACGACCTGCCATCCTGCCGCAACCATGATCCAGGGCGCGACGAATTTGGTAACGGCTGCACCGACATTACCCATGCCGAAAAAGCCGAGTGCGGAGCCCTGCTTTTCTTGTGGGTACCATTTGGAGACATAGGCAACGCCCACGGCAAAGCCGCCGCCCGCCAGCCCCAGACCAAGGGCCGCGATCAACATCAGGATGTAACTGTCGGCATAAGAGAGCAGAAAGGTCGAAAGTGCCGATGCCAGCATCGTCAACGGAAAGACGATGCGGCCGCCATATTGGTCGGTCCAGACACCCAGCAACAGGCGCACTAGCGATCCGGTCAAGATCGGCGTGCCGACCAGCAATCCGAATTGCGTATCGTTCAGCCCAAGATCGTCCTTGATGGCTATCCCGGTGATCGCAAACAACGTCCACACTGCAAAGCAGATCGTGAACGCAAAGGTACTCAGCCCCAGTGCCCTGTTCTGCTGCCCCGCGCTCACCGCGTCCCGTACTGGCATGATAGACTCCCGTCTTCCTTTTGCTCTGTTGAGCGCGACCATGGACAAGAGGCTGGTGGCCTGGTTGATCCAGATCAAAGAACGCAACGTGCAGTGATCAAAGTGAAAATGGCCTGATCTAGCTATATTCTGGGCAGTTGATCGATCAAGGTTATGATTGATGTACATCAAGTGTGACTGTAGAGATTGCGCGATCAATGAGGAGATACCTGTTCCGTGCGCGCCGGTGAAAAGCCAGAAATTGCTCAGTTGCCGTTGTTCGCTGAAATGCAGGACGAAGAGCGGGAGCGCGTATTTTCAGGATCGTTCCTGCAGGTTTTCCCGCCGCAACTCACCCTGTTCGAACAAGGTCAGCGGGCAGATTTCCTGCACGTATTGGTCGATGGGCTGGTCGAGCTTTACGCCCACGGAGCCGGGCGCGACACGACCATGCGCATAGTCGAACCGGTGAGCAGTTTCATTCTCGCCGCCGTGGTGACCGACATGCCTTACCTCATGTCCGCGAGGACGCTCGCATCGTCGCGTATTTTGCTAGTCCCAGCCGCTTTGGTGCGTGAAATCATCAAGCAGGACACCGCCTTGATGCAGGCGACCATGCGCGAGCTGGCGCTTGGCTATCGCGATCTTGTCCGGGCGCTGGCGGACATCAAGCTCCGCCAATCCACCGAAAGGCTGGGCAATTATCTGCTCGCGCGAAGCGAACGGCACGGCAGTGCCCGGACGTTTGATCTGCGCGGAGAGAAGCGTGTTCTGGCCTCGTTACTCGGCATGACGCCTGAAAACCTGTCGCGCGCCTTCGGCCAGCTTGCAGGCCACGGAGTGACAATTGACGGACCGAAAGTGCAGATTATCGACGCAGATGCGCTGGCTCAGTTCGCAAAGCCGGATGCCAATTTGCACGATCATCCTGCATGACGCTCTTTGACAAGCTGACCTCCCGGGCCTTTTGGTGGCAGCCCGGAATGCATCCGGTCCGCGCCAGTTTGGGTTCGATGATCGGCCTTGGGATTGCCGCATTCACGACATCCGCCGTCATCGCCGACACGACTGGCCTCCCCTACCTTGTGGCTCCCCTCGGCGCTTCAGCCGCTCTTGTATTTGCATTGCCCGCTGCGCCGCTAGCCCAGCCGCGCGCGGTGATTGGCGGGAATGTCCTTTCGGCATTGTGCGGCGTGACAGTGGCTCAGCTTATAGCGGAACCGATGTTGGCTGGGCCAGCAGCAGCGGCACTGGCTATCTTGCTGATGCAGCTTTGCCGTTGTCTGCACCCGCCTGGGGGAGCCATTGCGCTCGTTGCCGTTTTTGGCGGAAATGCAGTGCGTGAAGCCGGATTCTATTTCGCGCTTTTGCCGGTCGGACTGAATTCCGTGCTTTTGGTTGGCGCAGGAATCATCTTCAACAATCTGGCCGGCAGCCGCTATCCGCACCGCCCAGAAATCAGCCGGATGACACAGCCTGACACCGAAGATGCGGCAACCATAGACAGAAGTGGCTTCACTCGCGCTGATGTGGAGGCAGGGCTTGATCAACTGATTGATCGACCTGTCATTGACGTTGCCGAGGTTGAATTTCTGCTGCGGTCAGTCGAAGCTGCCGCTTTTTCACGGACACGGCCTGTTCCGCTATGCCTCGACATCATGTCGCGCGATGTGGTGACGTGTCAGGCAGATGATTGGACCGAAGATGCGCTGGCAGAAATGGATCGCCGCCATGTTTCTGCCTTACCGGTTCTGGATCGAGACGAGAGGGTCGTTGGCCTTGCAACGCGCGGCGTTTTGGCAGGCGAACAGGGACGCAGCGTTTCCGAAGTTATGCAAACCGGCGCTTGCATTGCCGCAGCGGATAGCGCTGCCGCAGCACTTGCGCCTGTACTTTCGGATGGCGTTCATCATCAGGCAGTGATCATCTGGGCCAATGGCAGTTTGGCAGGTTTGGTTACTCAAACGGACTTGCTTGCCAGCCTTTGGCGCGGACAGAATCGCAGAAGCAAAATTTAAGTTACAAACACATTTGAGCTACCGATTGATGACGGTGTCGGTAATATTAGGGCGCTACTCCGTTTAACCTTGCAGCTCTTGAACCGTCCGCCCGTCACGAATTTTGTAAAGTCTCTTGAAAGTCGGGATGATCTTTTCATCATGGGTGACAATGATGATCGCGGTATCGAACTGCCGGGCCATATCGTCGAGCAGCCCCACTACCGCTAGCGCGCGCTGCCCATCCAGCGGCGCAGTTGGTTCGTCTGCGAGGATCACTGGCGGACGATTGATCAGCGCGCGGGCTATGGCTACGCGCTGCTGCTCCCCTCCCGAAAGCTGCGAGGGCATGGCCGCTGCGCGGTGGCCGACATCAAGCGCATCAAGCAAATCGCGCGCCATCTTTCGGGCCTCTGCATTCGGCTTTCCGGCCAGCATCGGCAGCAACGCGACATTGTCGGTCACATCAAGGAATGGGATCAGGTAAGGGGCCTGAAAAATGAATCCGATCATATCGCGCCGCAGCGCGCGCAGATCACGGACTTTCCAGCCATTGTCATAAATGCACTGGTCGCCAATCGTCATTTTGCCTGATGTCGGCTCGATCACCGCGCCAAGGCATTTGAGCAGAGTACTCTTGCCCGAACCCGATGGCCCGATCAGCCCCACGACCTCGCCCTTGGCCACCGCCATGTCTACCCCGCGCAGGGCATGAACCGCTGTCTCGCCGCTGCCGTAGGTCTTGACGACATTCTCAAGGATGATGCCCTCAGCCACCGATCGCCTCCGCCGGATCGACCTTGATCGCAGCCTGGATGGCCAAAAAGCTCGCCAATGTGCAGATCAGCATCACCGCTACGAAGCCCAGAATTGAATCCGATGGCAGCAGCAGAACATATTTAGGGAAGAAGGGTGCCCACAGGCTGGCGGCGATCTTGCCAACTATGAAGCCGATCAGCCCCAGCCCCAGCGCCTGTTGCAGGATCATCCACGAAATCGTGCGATTGCGGGTGCCGATCAGTTTGAGCACGGCAATTTCACGGATCTTACCGATGGTCATGGTGTAAATGATGAAGGCCACGATAGCGGCACTGACAATCGACAGAATGACCAGAAACATTGCGATTTGTCGGGCCGAGTTGGCGATCAGCTTCTGGACAAGGATCTCCTCCATCTCAGCCCGGGTATAAACAGTCAGGCGTTGCCAACGGCGGATCGCGGCGGCGACGTCATCGGGATTGGCATCCGGCGTGATGGTAACCAGAATGGCATTGACGTTGGCATTGCCCGCTTGAACGGCGTTTACGGCTTGCGCCACTGCCGGATTGCCAGGCGGGTTCAGTTGGGGATTGGTAGCCGTGCGCGCGCGCTGACGGACAATGGCGTCGCTGTCCCTTTGGAACTGGGCGGCCTGCGCATCTTTTAGCGACAGGAACAACATCGGGTCACCACCCGACGACACCATTCGGCTGGTTAGACCGACGACAGTGTAAGAATTGCGGCGCACCCTGACACGATCACCAATTGCGAAGCCAGTCTTCACATCGGCCACAGCTTCATAATGGCCGCGCACGATCTGGCGTCCAGAAATGAGATGGGTGGGCTGGCCGGGCAAACCCGGTTCGCCCATGTCCGCTCCGACGACCATCACCCGCACATCCTTGTCACCGTGCGCGATTTGCATGGTGAGGTAAGTAACGCCCGCGGCTTGGGCGACACCGCGCATCGCCTGAATCGGGCGTTCGCTGTCTTCGGTCAGGCTGGACGGTTCGGCATAGGGGCCAAGCGTGTCCTTCTGCACGACCCACAGGTCGGCCCGGCTGTTGTCGAGTAGAGCCTGCGCATCATCGACCATTCCGCGATAAACCCCGGCCATCGACAAAGTCACGCCAATCAACAGGCCCAGACCCACGCCGGTAAGGACAAATTTGCCCCAGCCATGCAAGATGTCGCGCCCGGCAAGGCTGATCATGGTAGCGCGTCGACAATGCTGAACCTACTGCTGGCCGACAGTGCCCGCGCGCTGTGAGTTACGATTTCCTCGCCCCGGGTGAGGTCGCTTAACACCTGCACCCAGCCTTCCAGATCCTGAGCGCCCAACCTGACGGGCGCAAAGACAAGGTCTCCATCGCGGATCACCCAAACGCCAACCTGTCCATCGATCCGGTGAACAGCTGCATTGGGAATGGCCAGCGATCGTGCCTGTGCAGGCAGGGCCACGGTAACTTCCGCCAGCTCGCCGATTGAGGGCAGTCCGCCGGTTACAGTGAACCGCGCCTTGGCCAGCACTTCCTCAGTCAACGCATCTGCCATCGGCTCGACGCGTTCGATTGTTCCCGGCACGGGCGCGTCCGGCCTTGACCGCAGAGCGATCCGCACCGCTTGACCCGCAGTCAGACCCGCCGATTGGGTCTGATCGAAGCGCACGTTGATCCACAATTGCGAAGGATCGATGATTTCGATCACAGCTTGGCCGGCCACCACGGTCGTGCCGGGTTCCACAGCGCGGCGCACCACCAGTCCTGCGTGCGGTGCGACAAGCCGCAGATTGGCGCGCTGCTCGACCAACGCCGATCGTTCCGCGCCCAGACGCCCGCGATCCATTGCAGCAGCACTGCGATTGGCCTGCGCCGCCGCAAGCCCTGCCTGAGCAGCAGCCAGTTCCTGACGGCGTTGATCAACCATCGCATCGGTGACCCAGCCACCGCGTTTCAGTTCTTCCGTCCGTGCGGCCACGGACCGGGCGAGGACAACCCGGGCGTTCGCATCCGCGATCTGAGCGACGGCGGCCTGTTCCAGCGCGGCTGACCGCGCAGTCCCGCCAGCGGCTGCATCGATGCGCTGGTCGAGGTCGATGGGATCGATTTGCGCCAGCAATTGCCCTGCGACTACTTTGTCACCCACATCCACGGCAACCAATGTCACCCGGCCCGCAGCGGTTGGCCCAACTTTCTGGGTGTAGCGCGCCTCGACAGTGCCGATGCCGAACATGGCTGGGGAAATGCTGCGCTCTTCCACTTGGGTGACCGTCACGTTGATCGGTGCCAACGGGCCGGATCGAAAGGCGACCCATGCAAAAAGCAACAGCAATGGCGCCAACACCGCTAGCATCGTCCAGCCACGGCGGCTCATCGTGAATGGCAAGGTCATTTGGATCCTCGCAGTCCATCAAGGAAGACTTCGAAAAGCCTCGACGATAGTGCAGGCATAGCGGTGAAATCATCGGCCGCCATCGCCTGCATTACCAGCCCTTGCACCATGCCGAGGAACATGGTGGCGGCTGCGGCGCAGTCAGCCTTTTCGTCGATCTGGCCTTGCGTCTTGGCAAGTTCGAGCAGGCCAAGCACGCGACTACGATACCCGCTCATCAGCGCTCGCACTCTCGCCTTGCTGGGGGCGTCAGCATCGCGCTGCAACTCCCCGAACAGGATACGGGGAACGCCGGTATGCTCGACAACAAACTCGACATGGGCTGCGAAGATGGCGTGCAACTTATCCGCGGGCGTTGCTCCATGTGCTGCGTCAATCCGCGCCAGCAGGGTGTCGCTCGTCCAGCCCATCACGGCCAACCACACGGCCTGCTTGTCAGGGAAATGACGAAAGAGCGCACCTTGGGTTACCCCCATATGAGCTGCAATCTGCGCAGTGGTGATGTCGGCGGGATTGGTTGTAGCCGCCAGTGCAATCACCGCTTCAACGGTTGCGGCTCGGCGCGCATTGGCAGGAAGTTTTGTGCGGGGCATGAGCCGCCATAACATTTTGATAGTAATTAGTCACTATCTTTTCTGCGTTGGTACGGCAAATATGACCTGTTAAATGTCAAGCTCTCCAAATCAACGTCGGCATCCCCAATTAGAACTTTGCGTCGAGTGCCAGCCAAATTTTGGTTGTATCCGTCGCGAAAACATCTGCATCGTAGCGCGCGAATTTGGCAGAAGCGCTCAGCTTCTTTGTCACGGGATACGAAACATGCGCATTCCATTCGCTACCGTAATGCAGACCTGCGCGCGTTGAGCGATAATCATGCCAGACCCCGCGCAATGTGAGGCCCGCCAGGGGCTTGTTGGCGGGGATTTTGTAGCTCGCATCCAGATAGATGTCGCGCAGTCCATTTGCCGGGGTCGACAAAAACTTGTCTGCCCAGCCATTGAACGCATGCAGCGTGGCCAGCGGTGTCTGGACCGCCGTAGTGCCATTGCCCTCAAGACGTTCAAACCCGGCCTTAAAGGTGAAAGGGCCGCGGCTCAGCCCCGGCTCAAGCAGCAGATAATCCAAGGCGAAACTGCGCGGATTAGCCCCGAAATCTTGCTGGCGGGCATATTCAAAAGCAAAGGTTAGGAGACTTTGCTTGCCGATTTTATGCCCGCCAGCCATCCGCACGCCAAGCGTCCGAGAACTGCTGGTCGGGGAGGATGGTATGTCCAGCCAGTGTCCGTAAGCCGATAATGTGCCGATGTTTGGTATGATATAGGCCGCGCGCACGCCGTTGATTGCCGTCCCACGCCAGATACCCTGCGGTGAATCCGGGCCAAAAACGCGATTGACGCGCCAGGCATAGTGGTAATCGACAGTCATGCCCTTCACCGGCTTGAGCGTCACGCGCGCGGCATCAAGGGTTTGATCATTCTGGCGCCAGCCAACTGATCCGATCCAGCGCTGGTTATCAAGATTGACAGCTTGCCGCCCTGCGGTCACCTCAACCACAGCATCCGGCTTCCAGCGAATATAGGCTTGATTGAGCAGGACGTCCGAAGGGTCTGCAACCACCGGATATACAGTCAAGCCATTTACCGTATCGTTATAGCGCGGCTTGCCCAGACGGAGGATCGCCTCTCCCTCAATGACCCCGCTAAAACCATTCCATTCTGCTGAACGAAGTCCCGCTCGCAGGCGCAATGTGGACGCCGTCGCACCCTCAGCCAAGCCGTCCTGGTCGACCAGTTCCAAACGGTAGCGAACGTCGGCATAAGGGGTAATCGCGGCGGGTTCGACCTCTTGAGCGGATGCCAGACCAGTCACACTTGCGGATAAAGCGAGGCAACCGATTATATATTTTAATTGATTCATATTTGCCCAATATCCTAATATTGACGTTTTGATTTGATATGTGTCAATTTATTCTCACCTCAGGTTGATAGCGCAGCATAACCATGACATTCGACGACATGACCTTGGCCCGGATACTCCATGTGATCGCCATCGTCGGCTGGATCGGAGGCGTCTGGTTTGTAACCTTTGTCGTGATGCCAGCCCTGTCGCGGAGCGAAGCACCCGAAACCCGGCTTACCGCATTTCACCGCATCGAAAGCGGGTTTGCCCCGCAGGCTAGAATTTGGGTGCTACTGGCCGGTGCATCCGGCTTCTGGATGACGCACCGCGCAGATCTTTGGTCCCGCTTTGCTGATCTGCACTTCTGGTGGATGCACGCTATGCTGGCGCTCTGGACGGTATTTGCGCTGATGCTGTTCGTCATCGAGCCGTTGTTTCTTCATAAACGCATGGCCGAATCGCAGACTCCACAAGCCGACTTCCTACGCATGGTGGCCATGCATCGGGCCTTGTCCGTTATCGCAGTGGTGACGGTGTTCGGAGCGATGGGCGGTGCGCATGGCCTCTTCTGAACGAAGCGCACGTTTTCCACGCATCCTGCTTGCAGCCCCGCATCGACTGGCTTTTCTTGTGGGAACGCTCAATGTCATAGCACTTGCGCTCTGGTGGCTCGCGCAGATGGCCGGACTGCACCTGATTCCACTCAATCTGCCATCGGGCAACCTGCCGCCCACGCTGCTGCACGGTCCTGCGATGCTGTATCTGCTGCTTCCGCCCTTCATCTTCGGCTTTCTGATGACGGTCTTCCCGCGCTGGATGGGCTATCCCGACCTTGCGGCTGGCCAATACGGGCCTGTTGCTGTGTTGCTCGCTACCGGAAGCCTGTTGGCTCATTCTGGTCTGTGGCTTGGCATCGACGCCATCCTCATGTCCGGCTTCACTGTCTTTGGAACGGGATGGGCGCTAGCGTTGCTGGTCCTGGGTCGACTGATCCGGCAAAATGCGTCTGATGCTAAATCAATCTGCTGGCACGCGGTTTCCGCTTTGGCCGCCCTGACCTTAGGCCTGATCGGGTTACTGGCTGCCCTTGCCTTCTTTGCTACAGCCTCTGCCGAGGTCTTGAAGATCGCAAACCGGATCGGCATTACTCTGTTCCTGCTGCCCGTCTTTTTGACGGTATGTCATCGCATGGTGCCATTTTTCGCAGGCAGTGCAGTCAAGGATTATGTCCGCTGGCGGCCTGATTGGCTGATTGGTGCACTTTGGATTCTGCTGGCCGCCAAGTTTGCAGCTGACCTTGGGGGCTGGCTAGCATTTGACCTCCTTGCCTCAACCGCGCTCGCAGCACTCTCTGGGTTTATGGCCTGGAAATGGTGGCCGCGTGGCTCCGCTCCAGGCCTATTCAAAGTGTTGATCTGGGGCTTTGTCTGGGCACCTGTCGGGTTCTCCCTTTCGACATTCAAAGCATTGGGGTTCAATTTGGGCCGCGCACCCGATCATGCCTTGATGATTGGCTTTTCGTGCAGCCTGTTGATAGCCATGGTCACCCGCGTGACGCATGGCCATTCGGGTCGCCCGCTTGAAATGTCTGCGGCGGCGTGGATTGCCTTCTTTTCTATCCAGATTGCCGCTTTTTTGCGGGTAAGTGCGGCGATTGCCGATGAACATGGGTTTCTGCTGATCTCAGCGGCTGGTGCCTTTTTAGTCGGCCCGCTCCCTTGGTTGCTGCGCCACGCGAAGATTTATGGGACACCGCGACTGGATGGGAAACCGGGCTAGTGATCGCCAAGCGCCCGGCCTACGGATACCAACGCGTTGACGCCGACGATGTGCTTTTGTTAAGAAGGCTATATCGGGATTGAAGCAACCTCCCGGTCAGGCAGTTGGTGCCCAAGCGTTGCCTCTGGCTGGTCTCGCACTTGCGCGGGACTGCGCTGAGGAGATGTGTTTGTGGCCGTGAATGAACCAACAGATGGTCCCGAATTTGGCAAACTGGTGCGCGTGTTCGCGCGCATCGGCTGTTTGAGCTTTGGCGGCCCGGCAGGGCAAATCGCGCTGATGCACGGCGAGATTGTCGAAAAACATCAATGGGTGGACGAGGAGCAGTATCTCCATGCGCTCAATTTCTGCCATTTGCTGCCCGGACCCGAAGCGCAGCAACTGGCCACATGGATTGGCTGGCGGCTGCACGGTCTGAAGGGTGGTCTTGCGGCGGGCCTGTTGTTCGTCATTCCCGGTGCGCTCGTGATGCTGGCGCTCTCCACGCTCTATGCGCTCGCTGCCAATCTCGACTGGTTCGCGGCGCTGTTCTTGGGAATCAAGGCAGCGGTGCTGGCGATTGTGGTGCAAGCGCTGATCCGCATTGGCGGGCGGGCGCTCAATACCCGCTTCAAACAGGCGCTGGCTGTTGCGGCGTTCCTTGGGCTGTTTCTGTTCAATCTGCCCTTTCCGCTGGTGGTGCTGGGCGCGGGCGTGATCGGCATCTTGGTTGCCGCACAAAGACCTGAATGGTTGGCGCTCAAGGCCAATCCCAATGCCTTGCTGCCGCCGCGACCTCCGATCATGGCGATGGTGCGCACTGTTCTTCTATGGGGCGTGATCTGGGCCATGCCGATGGCGTTGGTGCTGGTGACACTTGGTCAAAGCCATGTGCTGTGGGACATTGGCGTGTTCTTTTCGCAACTTGCCGTGGTCACGTTCGGCGGAGCCTATGCGGTGCTCGCCTATATGGCGCAGGAAGCAGTGCAGTCTTACGGCTGGATACAGGCGGGAGAAATGGCCGACGGTCTGGGGCTTGCCGAAACCACACCGGGACCGCTGATTCTTGTCACCCAGCATGTCGGCTTTCTTGCGGCCTTCCGGTCGCCCGAGCCCTTCTCTCCGCTCGTTGCGGGACTTTTCGGTGCAGGCCTGACGACTTGGGTGACGTTTGCGCCCTGTTTCTTATGGATATTCACCTTTGCACCGTGGATCGAGCGGTTGCAGCACGCGACACGGCTCAAGGGCGGTTTGGCGGCCCTTACGGCAGCGGTCGTCGGCGTGATTGCCAACCTGTCGGTCTGGTTTGCGCTCCATGTCTTCTTCGCACGGGTGGGCACAGTGGACTTCGGTCCGATGCGGTTGGGCTTGCCCGACTGGATCAGCTTTGACTGGCGCGCGGGCTTATTGTCGGTGCTTGCCGCACTCATCCTGTTCGGTCTCAAATGGAGCGTGTTCCGGATGCTGGCGATCCTTGCCGCCCTGGGCTTGGCGCTCGGCAGTTTTTGAAAGGAGTTTTGATGATGACCAATATGAACCGCCGCAATGCCATCGGTGCAATGGGTATGGGTATCGCAGGCGCTGCGGCTATCAGCCAAGCCAAAGCCGCCGACCATCCGCCCGCCTTACCGCCAGCCTTTTCAGGTGGGCATCAACCCCAACCGCTCAAATTCGATCCGGCCAAGCTGACCGGCCTTTCTGAAAAGCTGATCCGGTCGCACTATGACAATAACTATATCGGCTCGGTGAGAACGCTCAATATGATCGAAGGGCGACTGGCGGCAGCAATGGCCGACAAGGACTTGCCGCCGGTCGTCTATGGCGGACTGAAACGTGAGGAACTGCACCGCACAGGATCGGTCATCCTCCACGAACTCTATTTCGGCGCGCTGGGTGGTAACGGCGTGGCAGCGGGCGACATCCGCACGGAACTTGGCTCAGCTTTCGGAAGCCATGAAGCATGGGAGGCCGAGTTTCGCCGCACCGCCATGGCACTGGCGGGCGGCTCTGGCTGGTGCGTGCTGGCGTTCAACCTCCACACGAACAGCCTACACAATTATTGGGCGTGGGATCATATGCACCAGCCCGCCGCAAGCGTGCCGTTGCTGACGCTCGATATGTATGAACATGCCTTCCATATGGATTATGGCACAGCAGCGGCGAAATATGTCGAAGCCTTCATGGCCAATCTTGACTGGGAAGAGGTTGACCGGCGCTTTCGGAAAATATCGGTTGGCATGCGTGTTGGGTGATGGGTTTCGATGGCACAGGTTTCCGATCTCAAACTTCACTTCAATCACATAGCAGACTGCCATTCATCCCGTTTCACCATGAAACTAATGCGCGCAAAATGCCGCAGGCTCTGCGCCATCGATCTTGTAAATACGACACACAACTCTTGGTATCGAACCGCGTTGCAGAACTAAATTTCGACAATAAAATCTCATCTCGTTCCGTGACTATTGACGAGAATTCAAAATGCCCGAGCCAGACCGTATCATCCGCCTTAAGACCGTCATCAACCGTAGCGGTTTATCTCGCTCAACGGTCTATCGCAAAATAAGCGAAGGCACTTTTCCGCCGAAAGTGAAGCTGAGTCTAAACGGCGTCGGTT
>JADYXV010000128.1 GCA_020853995.1 Novosphingobium sp. | reverse complement strand
TAGAGCAGTTCCTCGCGCGTTTCGGTCGCGTATTCGAAGTTCGGCCCCTCGACGATGGCATCGACCGGGCAGGCTTCCTGGCAAAAGCCGCAGAAGATGCACTTGGTCATGTCGATGTCATAGCGCGTGGTGCGGCGGCTGCCGTCGTCACGCGGTTCAGCCTCGATGGTGATCGCCTGCGCCGGACACACCGCCTCGCACAGCTTGCACGCGATGCAGCGCTCTTCGCCGTTGGGATAACGGCGCAGCGCATGTTCACCACGGAAGCGCGGGGAAAGCGGGTTCTTCTCGAACGGGTAATTGATCGTCGCCTTGGGCTTGAAGAGATACTTCAAGGTCAGCCAGTGCGCCTTCAGGAATTCCCAAAGCGTGAAGCTCTTGATGATCTGGAAAACGTTCATGCACGTTCACCTTTATGGAGAAAGCGATGTGTGATGGTGCATACACCCATTTCCGACTGCTCTACGCCTGCGCGCTGAATGCTTACGCCGGAGCCCGTCGGTCCTTCCGGGGGTACTACATCACCGGATGAGAACACCGCTTTCACAGGTCCGGACTTGGACTGCCAGATAATCGGCAAGTGGGCCATCATATCTCCATCAGGACCTGCTCGATCATCGAATTTTGCGGGCAACGTCGCACCGCTCGACTCTTTCACTGTCCACTGCCCGCGATCTTCGGCTCCAGAAATCGTGCTATTTATGAATGCATATCGACCACCGGTGGTTTCGCAGTCGTAAGAAGACACCTTGTCGGTTCCCCGAACGGCTCCAAACTGCGCAATCTCCTCAGCGCGGTTCGGCCCATACCTCGTCATCATCAGCCACCCGCTCACCAACACAACAAAGCCCAGCGAGACAGGCAGGAAGATCTTCCAGCCAAGGCGCATCAGCTGGTCATAGCGATAGCGCGGGACCGTCGCCTTTACCCAGCTGAAGATGAAGAAGAAGAACAGGATCTTGAGCAGCAGCCACACGAAGCCCGGCACGAGATAGAGCACCGGAATATCAAGCGGCGGCAGGTATCCGCCCCAGAACAGCACGGCGTTCAGCGCGCACATCAGCAGCACGTTGGCATATTCGCCCAGCCAGTAGAGCGCGAAGGCCATCGACGAGTATTCGGTCTGGTAACCGGCGACGAGCTCTGATTCCGCCTCGGTAAGGTCGAACGGTGCGCGCGCGGTTTCGGCCATGCCTGAAATCAGGAACATCACCCACATCGGGAACAGCAGCGGGTTCGCGACGAAGCCGTTGATGATCCAGACGTGCGATTGCTGCGCCTTGACGATGTCGTTCAGGTTGAACGTGCCCGCCCACAGCACCACGCAGATCAGGATGAACCCGATCGAGACTTCATAGGAAATCATCTGCGCCGAGGCACGCATGGCCGAGAAGAACGGATACTTCGAGTTGGACGACCAGCCCGCGATCACCACGCCGTAAACGCCGAGCGACGAAATCGCCAAAACATAGAGCAAGCCGACGTTGATATCGGCCAGCACCGCGCCCGAATTGAACGGGATCACCGCCCAGGCCAGCAGCGCAACGGTGAAGGTGATGATCGGCGCGATCAGGAACAGGCCCTTGTTCGCCGCGGTCGGTATGATGGTTTCCTGCAGGAACACCTTCAAACCATCGGCGAAGGATTGCAGCAGGCCCAACGGCCCCACCACGTTCGGCCCCTTGCGCAGCGCCATCGCCGCCCAGATCTTGCGGTCGGCATAGATGATCATCGCAACGCCCAGCATCAGCGGGAACGCGATCAGCAGGATGCCGCAGATGGTGGAGAGCCCCCAAGCCATCTCGTACGAGAGGCCAAGACCCATGAAGAATTCGGTCATTCCGCGGCCTCCGCAAAGCTTTCACCGTGGAGCAATTCTGCCGAGCAGCGCTGCAACGTCGGGCTGGAGCGCGCGATGGCGTTGGTCAGGTAGCGATCCTTGATCGGATAGCCCGCAATCACGCCTTCAGCTTTCGCGCCCGCAGGAGCCGCCGGAAGCGCGCCGTAATCGGCCAAACCTTCGACGCCCAGCGCAGGAACTTCGGCAATCATTGCGGCGCGAAGCTGCTCAAAGCTGTCAAAGCCGACCGAAACGCCCAGCGCATCGGCCATGGCGCGCAGGATCGTCCAGTCCTGCCGCGCATCGCCCGGCGGGAACACCGCCTGTTCGGCATATTGCACGCGGCCTTCGGTGTTGACGTAAGTACCGTCCTTTTCGCTGAATGCAGCGGCGGGCAGGATCACGTCGGCAGCATGCGCCGCCTTGTCACCGTGGTGGCCAATGTGGACGATCATCGACCCGGCAAACTTGGCGAAATCCACCTCGTCAGCACCCAGCGAGATCACCATCTTGGGCGCAGCAGCAACCAGATCGGCAAGGCCGCCCTTTTGCGCATAGCCCAGCATCAGCCCGCCCATGCGGGCAGCGGCCATGTGAACGACGTTAAAGCCGTTCCAGTCTTCACGCACAAGATTGAACTTTTCAGCGAAGGCCAGCCCTGCCCCCAGCGCACCCTTGCCCAGCGCAGCGCCGCCAAGGATGATTGCAGGCTTCTGCGCCGCGCCGAAGGCATCGCTGACAGCGGCAGGCAGGTTGCCCAGCACCGCCAGATCATCGCCAATGAACGTGGCGGCATACGTCGGGTCCCACTGCGGGCCGACGATGAACACTTTGGCGCCCTTCTTCACAGCCTTGCGGATGCGGGTGTTGAGCAGCGGCGCTTCATCGCGGACCATCGAGCCGACGATCAGGATCGCGTCGGCTTCTTCAATCCCGGCAAGCGTAGAGTTGAAGTTCACCGCGGCAAGGTTCGACGTGTCATAGGCCAAACCGGTCTGCCGTCCTTCAAGCAGCGTGGAGCCCAAGGCCCCTGCCAGCTTCTTGGCCGCAAACATCGTTTCGCAATCGACCAGATCACCAGCCACCACGGCGACCGATGCGCCCGGATTGATCTTGGCAACCGCATCAAACGCCTCGGCCCAGGTTGCTGCAACCAGCTTGCCATCACGGCGCAGCCACGGCTTGTCGAGGCGGCGACGGGTAAGGCCATCGACCACATAGCGGGCGCGGTCAGACAGCCACTCCTCGTTCACGTCATCGTTGACGCGTGGCAGAGCGCGCATCACTTCGCGGCCACGGCTGTCGAGCCGGATGTTCGAGCCGATAGCGTCCGACACGTCGATCGACAGCGTCTTCTTCAATTCCCACGGACGCGCTTCGAAGGCGTAAGGCGCGCTGGTGAGCGCACCGACCGGGCACAAATCAATCACATTGGCCGACAATTCGTGCGCCGCAGCCTTTTCGAGATAGGTCGAAATCTGCATCGTTTCGCCGCGATAGAGCGCGCCGATTTCGTCCACGCCGGCAACTTCCTCGCTGAAGCGGACGCAGCGGGTGCAGTGGATGCAGCGCGTCATCGTCGTCTTGATCAGCGGGCCCATGTACTTCTCGGTCACCGCGCGCTTGTGCTCGTGATAACGCGAGGCACCGCGCCCATAGGCAACCGACTGGTCCTGAAGATCGCACTCGCCGCCCTGATCGCAGATCGGGCAATCGAGCGGGTGGTTGATCAGGAGAAACTCCATCACCCCTTCACGCGCCTTCTTGACCATTTCGGAATCCGTGCGGATTTCCTGCCCTTCGGTGGCGGGCAGCGCGCAGCTTGCCTGCGGCTTTGGCGGCCCCGGCTTCACTTCGACCAGACACATGCGGCAGTTGCCCGCAATGGACAGCCGCTCGTGATAGCAGAAGCGCGGGATTTCCTT
>JADYXV010000127.1 GCA_020853995.1 Novosphingobium sp. | reverse complement strand
GATACGGCAATATCGCTGGAACCGAGCGCACGAAAACTGGGTGGCAAAGGCAATTGGCTCATGAAGTTGTCCTGGCTGGAGGCGCGACAGATGCGCGCTCGATAAGAGTGTGGGGCAGGCGGCGGTGATTGATATCGCCCCCTGCGATAAGGATTTCGGTGGCCGTGCGGGCCAGTTCGATCATCGGCTGGTGTATCGTGGTCAGCGGCGGCCAGACCGTGCGCGCCAGCGTCGTATCGTCGAACCCGGCGACAGAAAGCTCGGCGGGAACATTGATGCCGCGATCGTGCGCCACGGCCAAAACGCCTGCAGCCATATCATCGTTTGATGCAAAAATGGCGGTGGGCCGGTTGGACTGGTCCAGCAAAGCGCGCCCGCCGCGCACGCCGGAATCAAAATCGAACTCGCCCTCGCACACCAGCACCGGATCATACGGTAAACCCGCCCGGTCAAGTGCGCGGCGATAGCCGAACAGCCGGTCATCGGATGCCATGTGGTTCTGGTGGCCCTTGATAAAGCCGATCCGGCGGTGTCCGGCGTTGATCAGATAGGTGGTCATATCGTCGGCTGCCTGGGCATCATCCATGAACACCGAACTGGTCAGCGCATGATTGGTACCTGGAGAGATGCGAACAAACGGAATATCCATATATTCCAATGCCCTAAGCACCGGATCACAGTCAGTCACAGGGGAAGACAGGATGATCCCGTCCACATGTGTTTCATCAACCAAACCCCGCACCTGCTCCCCCACCAGCGGGTCAGCCACATCCACCGGCTGCGCCAGCAGGCGGATGTTGTTGGCGCGGCAGAAGTCCCAGCAGCCCGTCTGGATCTGGAACATGTAATAGGGGCTGTGATTGTCATAGATCAGCGCAATCTGGTTCGATTTCGCGCCCGACAGAATGCGCGCGGCAACGCTCGGCCGAAAGTCCAGCGCGCGCATCGCCTCTTCCACTTTGGCGCGCGTTTCAACGCTGACATAAGGATGCCCGTTCAACACACGGCTGACGGTTTTCACCGCCACGCCCGCCCGCGCCGCCACGTCCCTGATGTTTGACCGTTCGCTCATTCGTCCAGCACCCCCCGAAGGCCTGCAAACAGCGGCGCAAAGCTGCTGTTGGGCCGGTAGAACACCGGTGGCTGGCCGATGGGTGAAGCGATGTCATACGTGCCGGGAGCGTAGTCTTCACCCGACCAGCAATGCCGCCAAACCCCTTCGCCCGGAAGGATGACTGTGCGTTGACGTGCGCCCTCTTCAATCACCGGTGCCACCAGCAGATCGGCACCGTAGAGGAACTGGTCCTGCACCGTAAAGAGCGCGGGATCATTCGGGTAGTGCAGGAACAGCGGACGTTGCGCGGGCAAACCCTGCGCGCTCGCCTCATGGCACAAGTGGCGCACATAAGGCGCAAGGTGCGCGTGAACGCGGCTCCAGCGGGCAAAGCAGGCCAGCAGCGCATCGTTGCTGTCATATTGCAGGTTATCGTCGGGGCGGTTGCCTTCATGGCTGCGCATGACCGGCGCAAACGCCGCCAATTCGCACCACCGCTCCATCAATTCGGCGGTGCGCACATTGCCGTGCAGCGATGTGTACCCGCCGCAATCCGAATGGCTATAGGCATTGCCCACCAGCCCTGCCGATAGCGCGCCGGTAATCACCGTGCCGATCCCGTCATGGCGGGTGAAATCCACCGATTGGTCGCCCGCCCACAGCAGCGGACAATGGCCCTGCACGCCGGAAAACCCTGCGCGCATGAAGAACACCGCATCGCCGGTTTTGCCCCGGCTTGCCACCGCGCGGGCGTTGACCTCGGCCCACAGCACCGGCCAGCGGTTGTGCGCCTCCATCGCGTCCGATCCATCGGCCAGCCGCAAGTTGGTGGGCAGGTATTCGCCAAAATCGGCCATCCAGCCCGATATGCCGATATCCAGCATTTCACGGCCAAGGATGCGTTCGGCAAACCACGCGCGGGTTTCTTCGCGGGTGAAATCCACCACCCCGCAATCAAACTCGCCAAAATCGACAAGATGCACCGCGTCATCATCAAGGTTCAGGCAGAAGTGCCCGCCCGCGCGCGCCTCTTCATACAGATCGCCATCCACCGCGATATAGGGGTTGGCATAAGCGAGGAAGCGGATGCCGCGTGCGTTCAATCCGGCAATGCGCGCCGCAAGATCGGGATAGCGATCCGCACTGCGCGCACCGCTATGCCAATCCCAGAACAGGCGGCGGCCGAATGTGGTCTCACGGATGCCCGCCCAGTCTTCGCACCACAGGCCCGATACCGCAGCGCCCGCTGCGATAAAGCGTTCAAGCCGGTCAAAGCTGGAGACCCCCGATTTCAACCCGACAATCGCCCCGCCAATCGCCCAGTCCGGCAATTCGGGCTGACGGCCAAAACGGGTGGACAATTGCGCGACAAGCCCCTGCGGACCATCGCTGGCGAACACTTCAAACCGCGCCGCACCGCTCCACACATCCACCGCATGGGTGGCAGGATCGGTAAAGTCTAACACGCTGTAGCAAGTGGCATCCAGATGCACCGCCAGCCAGCGCGAGGTGAGGAAGGTGGGCTGCGGATAATTGGTGTTCCAGTAATCGCCGCCCGCCATGCCCTCGGCGTCCATCCGCTGCGTCAGTTCGGTGGATTTGTCGCGGCCAACGCCGGGTTCGCTGGTCCAGACCGGAAAGCTGCGGCCTTTGAGCGCGAGGTAGCTCATCTGTTCGCCGCCGCCCCACACGCATTCATCCGGTTCGGCATGGAACCGCACGCGCAAGCGATCATAGTGTGGATCGAGCGCGCGAATTTCGAGCGCATTGCCTGAAAAGGCCACAAAAGCGACCGGAACGCCCTGATCGAGCAGTTCAACCCCGCTATCCGTGATCTGCCAAGCCTGCGGGGTGATCGCATCAAAAGGCTTGTCGGATATGGAAAAATTACCGCGTACCATCTGCACATCGGCATTGCCGCGCGCCATGACCACCGCAGGACAAGAATCGGTGTGACGCAGCACCACCTTGTCCCCAATGCAGAGATCAAACCCCTTATCTTTGGCGATCAGCCGCAATTGCAAAGCAATTTCCTCACCATTTGCGGCAGTGTGGCGAATTGGCCGCACCCACTGCCTGCTTTTTCTGACACCGCTTGACATATCGGGACAGCCATAGCATTTCAAGCGCCAATCGCGGCCGATCGACAAGGGAGCATGACTACCCTTGGAAGACCGCTTTTTGCAGGGAGAGTTCCACGATGATCAAGCATTCCGCATCCGTGCGCGCACTGGCACTATCCGCCAGCGCCCTTTCGCTCATCTTTACCGGCCAAGCCAGCGCGCAAGAAGCGGCTGAAGAAACCGGCGGCATTGCCGAAATCGTCGTCACCGCACAGAAGGTGGCTGAAAATGTGCAGGACGTGCCAATCGCGATTACCGCGATCACGGCTGACCGCCTTGAATCCAGCGGCGTCACCAGCCTTGAAGGGCTGACCCAGCTTGTTCCGTCGGTCACCTTCCGCAAGGGCACGACCAGCGCCAACAGCGCCATCGTGATGCGCGGCGTTGGCACGATCACGTTCTCGGTCGCGGCTGAACCCAGCGTTTCCACCGTGGTTGACGGCGTCGTCCTCAGCCGTTCGGGCCAGGCCTTCATGGACCTTGTCGATGCAGAGCGCCTTGAAGTGCTGCGCGGGCCCCAAGGCACGCTGTTCGGCAAGAACGCCTCGGCCGGCCTTGTCAGCATCGTTTCGAAAGGCGGCACCGATACGCTGCAAGGCGAAGTGCGCGCCGAATATTTCGAGGACGAGGAATATCGCCTGCGCGCCGCCATTTCCGGCCCGCTGGGCGAAGGCCTCAGCGCCCGCGTCACCGGCTTTTACGGCAGCTATGATGGCAATATCACCAACGTGTTTGGTGGCCGCAATGACAAGATCAACGGTTACGAACATTATGGCGCGCGCGGCATCATCGATTATGAAAACGGCACGTCGCGCTTCCGCCTGATCGCCGATTACTTCAAGGCCAACGATGATTGCTGCGCCGATGTGACCACGGTCAGCCGTGGCGCTGTGCTGGATGCCGAACTCGGCCTGCCGGGCGGTGTGGCGCAAGGTGTGAACCAGCGCTTCGTCAATCACAACATCGTCACGCAAACCAAAGACCGCCAGTGGAGCCTGACCGCATCGGGTGATTTCGACGTTTTCGAAAGCCACTCGCTCAGCGTGGTTGCGGGCTATCGCAACTGGCAGAACGAAGAAGTGCGCGAGGGTGATTTCCTGCCTCGCGCCATCGTTGGCACCGGCGAACTGCACGATAACGGCGAAGTGCGCACACAGCAGCTCAGCCTTGAAGTGCGCCTGGCCTCTGACCAGACCCAGCCGTTCTTCTATCAGGTTGGCGCCTTCGCATGGGGATCGGACAACCAGCAGGACTTCACGCGCCGCAACATCACATGCGCCACGTCAACCCTGCCGCTCGCTGCATCCGGCGCGCGCCCTTGCAACACAGCCGATACGGTGAACACGCTGTTCCCCACGGCCACATCGTTCAGCGATGTACAATCGCGCAACTATGCCGTGTTCGGTCAGGCAACCTATCGTTTCAGCGACATGTTCGCGCTGACCGGCGGCCTGCGCTGGACCAGGGATGATCTGGATTACACGCACACCCGCGCGCCAGCCGTCAACGCCACCAACGGCCTTCCCGCCACCGGCCCCGGCACCAACGGCAACCCCGCTGGTGGTACGCTGGCCACGGGCGGCAACGGCACCAACACGTCAGCCGGATCAAGCAGCAACGCCAACATCTCGGGCCGCGCCGTCCTGCAATTCACCCCGTCTGATGATGTGATGCTCTATGGCAGCTTCACGCGCGGCTATAAGGGGCCTGCGTTCAACGTGTTCTTCAATCACACCGCGCCCACCAACGCGATCCCGATTGACGAGGAAATTTCGGACGCCTTCGAAGCGGGCATCAAGTCGCAGTTCCTCGACAACCGCGTGCAGTTCAACGCCTCGGCCTTCACCGTGACGTACAAGGGCTTTCAGGCCAACAACTTCGTCCTGCTCAATGGCGTGCCGGTTTCCAACCTGACCAACGCCGGAACCGTGCGCAGCCAGGGCTTCGAAGCAGACCTGCTTGCCGTGCCGATGGACGGGCTGACCCTTCGTGCGGGCGCTGCTTATGCCGATGCGAAGATCCTGAAGTTCAACCCGAACCCGCAAACCAACGCACCTGACGCCCGCAACGGCACGCGCCTCCCGCTCGCGCCGAAGTTCACTTATACGCTGGGCGGCAGCTACGAGCGTGATCTGGGCGGCTTCAAGATCTACCTCGACACCGATTTCCGCCATGTCGGCAAACAGTTCTCCGACCTCGGCGAATCCGGCCCGATTGATGCTTACGGCATCTGGAACGCTGGCCTTGGCTTCTCGGACACAGAAGACAACTATCGCCTCACGTTCCTTGCCCGCAACATCACCGACAAGGCCTATGCCCTGCTCAACGTGAGCGCTGGCCAACGCCTGCAAATCCCGCGCGACGCAGACCGCTACTTCGGCGTCAGCCTGCGCGCCAAGTTCCAGTAACCGCCCATCCCTCCCAAGGGCGGACGAAGAGGCTCCGGACCAAGGTCCGGGGCCTCTTTTTTGTTGGGGACGGGTGACGGGATTGGCGGCTTTGCGGGGTTGGCGGATAAAAGTTGCCGTTTGGGAAACGACCCCATTGCCGACGTTCGCCTCTCGTGCACTATCGCTTGGATTCAACCACACTCTGGTCTGGGTCGTAAGGCTCAGAAGTCTGGCCGTCGAACAGCGCGTCGCCGCGCATCCACCATTTCCCCGCACCTTCAGCGCACATGCCGTAGCTGCAATCGAGGTTATTCGACACCATGTGGCGCAATCGCTCGACTGTCGCACAATCCACGTTCGGGCCGAACCTGATGTGCGTAACCGGTAGAGGGATCAGGCTGCTAGTATGCTTCAAAAGGTCATTGAACGTCGATTGGGGGATCGGCTTGCCATTCCATGCGATGCGGTCCGCCTGCGAGACATCAATTACGTTCAACACCGAAAGGGCGCTTCGGCCTTGCCGCGGTGTCATCCAGTCGTCAGGAGGAGCAGCACACCCTTCAGCATAGATCCTCGCATTGCCGCAGCCTGCGAGCAGAAAAGCCAGACTTACGAACATGGCTGCGATCTTCATAAGTTCAGCTTAGATTACAGGCTTTCAGAAACAACTTGAATTTCGCAAATCCACCCACTTCCGGTCATCCAACACATCCCGCCCAAGGCCCAAAAACCGCCGTCATCCTGAACTTGTTTCAGGATCCATTTTTCAACGCAAGCCGCCGTTCGAGCGGATGGATGGACCCTGAAACAAGTTCAGCGACTGTCTTTGTGGTCAAGTGCTTTGCCATGTTTTTTGGGTCCTGATGATGGCGTTGCAGGTGATGAGGAGTTTTCGTGCGACGGCGATGAGCGCGACCTTTT
>JADYXV010000126.1 GCA_020853995.1 Novosphingobium sp. | reverse complement strand
GACCAAAATGGCCTGCTGCTGCGTTGGATAGTCTTGAAATAGAACCACTATTCCTGCGCCTATCCGCCTTGCAACAAGCCATTTTGCCTCAAACCTCGAAGGCGGGATTAATAGGTCCTGACCCTAGCAAGCCGACGATAGCCTCGGCAGACATGGGTCCAGCGCGAAGATAGCCTTGAAACGTATCACAGCCCTCATCGGCCAACACCGCCAGTTGCGTCTCGCGTTCGATGCCTTCCACAACAACCTTTTGGCCCAAGGCCCGCGCCATTGCGATGATTGCCCGCAGAATGGCCCGGTCACGCGGGTCCTGATCGATGTCGCGCGCCAATGATGCATCAAGTTTCAAGGTATCGATCGGCAAAGCCTTAAGCGTCTGGAAATTGGCGTAGCCCGTGCCGAAATCATCCAACGCGATCCGAACGCCCAGCTTGGCCAATTCGCCCAAGACCTGAGCTGACCGGGTAAAGTCGGCAACCAATGTATGCTCGGTCACTTCCAGCGTAAGCAAATTCGGAGCGAATCCTGTCTGCGCAAGGATCGCTCGAAAGTTCCGGGCAAATTCATCATCCGCCAGATCTTCTGCGGTAACGTTCAATGAAAGCGGCAATGACGGCTGCCAAGCGGACGCTATAGCCAATGCCCGCTTTGCAATATGATGCGAAAGCTGCGCGACATGATCGCCACGCTCGGCAATTGCGAAAAGCGTTTCGGCACCGATCCGGCCCAGTTGCGGGTGGTCCCAACGCGCAAGCGCCTCGGCACCTGCCAACGCTCCGCCAGTCACCATATATTGCGGCTGAAACACCAGCCCGATTTCATCGCGCGTCATTGCGCCAATCAAATCCGCTTCAAGCCGCGTTGCACTGCGCCCGCGCGCCCTGTGTGAACCGTCTGCCCAGGAAACACGCTTTCCCTTCTGTTGCTGCAAAGATGAAAGCGCCTGATCCAATCTGTCCAGCATCGCCGCACCACTTTCACCCGGCTGCCCGCGCAGCAGCGCGGTCCGCGGAAACAGATGCAGCACGTCGCCGCGCATCGGCAGTGCACGCGCAACCGTTCTTGC
This sequence comes from Novosphingobium sp., assembly GCA_020853995.1. GTDB lineage: Bacteria > Pseudomonadota > Alphaproteobacteria > Sphingomonadales > Sphingomonadaceae > Novosphingobium. The sequence goes on along the minus strand of JADYXV010000126.1, from coordinate 2,266 downwards.
CAATGCTTCAGCCAGCCATTGCCAACGTTCTCGGCTTGTAACACCGGCGCAAGCAACCAGGAAATCGCCCCCGCTTACCCGCGCTACCAGCGCATCAGCCCCCAGTTCTTCGGCAACGCAATCGCGTATCCGCCGCGCAATCTCGGCCAGAGCCAGATCGCCGCCAGCTTGCCCGTAGGCCAGATTGACGGACCTGAACCGATGCAACCCGATCAGCATGGCATGCACAAACCCGCTCTGGCTGGCGCGTTCGAGCCATGCCAAAGCATCGGTTGCGCCCGGCAAACCCGTCAGACGGTCTCGCGAGGGAATTGGTTGGAAATGCGGCTTTACAGGTTCGGGCATTTCGATCTCATACCGCCTAACCCTTGCCAAAGCGTAGCGTTCGTCAGAACGTCAGGCAGCAAAATGCATTATTGTGCATTGCGCGTGTCGCCGCTGCCTCATATCCAACGCAGGCTACTATCTGCGAGGGCTTTACGAAAATGCCGGAATATTCGCGCCTCGCCTTGCTGGCTTCACCCACAGATCGCGCACAGGACGCCTGCGATGCCTTGCGCAAAGCCCGCGACTGGGTGCCACTGGAAGACGCGCAAGCCGTTGTCGTGATCGGCGGCGATGGTTACATGCTGCAAACGCTGCACACGATGATCGACATCGATCACATCATACCTGCCTTCGGTCTCAATCTGGGTACAGTGGGCTTCTTGATGAACAAGTACCGCTCAAGCCGCTCTATCGATGAACGGCTGGCCAAAGCCACACAGATCGCCATTTCACCGCTGCGGATGACGGCAACAACCAATTCGGGCGAAGTTCATTCGGTATGCGCCATCAATGAAGTCTCATTACTGCGTGAAACACGCCAGACTGCCAAGCTTGAAGTGAGCGTCAACGGCAAGGTCCGCATGCCCGAACTCGCGTGTGATGGTGTGCTTGTGGCAACGCCCGCAGGTTCAACCGCCTACAATTTGTCGGCAAACGGCCCGATTCTTCCGCTGTCATCCAACATGCTGGCCCTTACCCCGATCAGCCCTTTCCGCCCGCGTCGTTGGCGCGGGGCAATACTGCCAGATACTTACGAGATTGTTTTCAAGGCACTAGAATCGGTGAAACGCCCGGTGCTTGTCGTCGCTGACCAAAAGGAAGTCCGCGATGTCAGCGAAGTCCGGGTGAAAGCCTGGCCCGAGCACCGTCTGACATTGATGTTTGATCGCGGACAAAGCCTTGAAGACCGTATTTTCGCCGAACAGTTCATGGTCTGACGAAAATTTGAAAACAGGTGCTTGCCAAACCGGAAACGCCTGTTATTAGCACGGCCCTGCCCCGGGCAACCGAGGCTGCTCCCTGATAGCTCAGCGGTAGAGTAGGTGACTGTTAATCACTTGGTCGTAGGTTCGAATCCTACTCAGGGAGCCAATTTCCTTGCCAACGGCAGGTAAGAATTGTTCTGCAGGAAACTTAAGAAATCAGTTTCCTGCCTCTGGCCTCTATCTCTCCCCGTGGCCAGCCGAAGCCGCACGGACCTTCAAACCCAGCTTTGCGAAGAGTGCACTCGATCTTTTTGGGTGACGCCCCGGTTCGGGCCATGATCTCCGCGTAGGCCGAGTGCTCGTTGGCAATCTTTTCAACGAGGTCACCAGGCACGCTCCAGAATTTTCCAGTTATTACATTGTCCATCGAACCGCAAACCTCAATCAGGTGCTTTCCAGCCTTGGGCGGAAGATTGAGGATCTCGAGCGCATCCTCCTGGCTGTATGATTCGACCGGCACAGCTTTTGGTAGATGCCATATCTGGCTAGCGTCCGATTTTCGGATCAGGATGTTTAGAGTCGTCACGGGGCCAGTCAACTGGAACGAGATTGTCTGATCGAGCAGCAGTTGGAATACCTTCGCCCAAGGCTTTGGTCCTCCCCCGAAACCGGTCGTTGCTCGGTCGAGTGTGATCGTACTGTTGCTGCCTAATGCTGGAACAGCAGCAAGCCTCAGCCTTTCCTCTAGATCGCTGACGGCGGAATTGGTCACCACTGTTTCACCGTAACGGTAGGCAAACCAAGGGTGTGTGCAGGCGGTGAGCAAGTTGCCTGTAGATTTCCGCTGAGAATTGACCCGGTAGGGGCATAAATTTCCATTGAGAATTGACCCATGTTTGAACCCGCCCCTGGCTGACCAGTCTGGGGTATCGGGAGTGATCGACATGGATTTACTGAGTGTAATTCGCCGGTGGCGCCTTCGTGATAAGATTTCGCTTCGTGAGATCGAGCGG
>JADYXV010000125.1 GCA_020853995.1 Novosphingobium sp. | reverse complement strand
TGACGGCGACACATCGCTTTCAACCACCGAAGATATCCTTGCCCGCTACACCGCCAGCGGTTGGCATGTGACGACGTGCGACGGGCATGACTTTGCCGATATCGCCCGCGCTTTGGCTGAAGCTACGGTTGATCCGCGCCCGTCGCTGGTTGCTTGCCGCACCGTGATTGGCAAAGGCGCGCCGAACAAGCAGGGCGGCCATAATGTCCACGGCTCGCCACTGGGTGCAGACGAAATCGCCGCCGCGCGCGAATATCTGGGCTGGACGGCGGCTCCATTCGAAGTGCCTGCCGAAATCATGGCCAACTGGCGTGCCGCAGGGGCGATTGGCCAAGCTGACCATGCCGCTTGGGAAGCGCGCGCCGCTGGTAATGCCAAGGCTGCTGAGCTTGCACGCCGCATGGATGGCGTGCTTCCGGCTGAAACGGGCTTTGACGCTTATATCCAGTCCCTAATCGCCAATCCACCCAAGGTTGCGACTCGCAAGTCGAGCGAAATGGCGCTCGAAGCTTTCACCGCGAACGTGCCCGAACTTGTGGGCGGTTCGGCTGACCTTACTGGCTCAAACCTCACCAAGACCAAGTCGACCTCGCCGTTCAGTGCGGACGATTATTCCGGGCGTCACGTCTATTACGGAATCCGCGAATTCGGCATGGCTGCGGCGATGAACGGCATGGCGCTGCATGGCGGCGTGATCCCTTATGGCGGCACCTTCCTGATCTTGTCGGACTATTGCCGCAACGCGATCCGCATGTCGGCATTGCAGCATCAGCGCGTTGTCTATGTCCTGACGCACGACTCCATCGGCCTTGGCGAAGATGGCCCGACCCATCAGCCGGTTGAACATGTCATGTCCTTGCGCATGATCCCCAACTTGCTGGTTTTCCGCCCTGCTGATGCCATCGAAACTGCCGAAGCTTGGGCATTGGCGCTGGCGAACAAGGATCGTCCCTCGGCTCTTGCTCTCACTCGCCAGAACCTCCCCGCGGTGCGTTTTGATGCCGAGATGAAGAGCGCCAAAGGTGCTTACCGTCTGGTTGAAGCTCAAGCGGCGCGCAAAGTTGTGCTGATTGCGACAGGTTCGGAAGTTGCCATCGCCAAGGACGTAGCTGTCGCCCTTGAAGCCCAAGGCATCGGCACAGATGTCGTGTCCGCGCCATGCTGGGAACTGTTCGACGAGCAGGACGCCTCGTACCGCACAGGCATTCTGCCGACTGATGCGCTGAAAGTCTCGATTGAGGCAGGCGTCACCTTGGGCTGGCAAAAGTACGTCGGCGATGGCCTGACCATCGGCATCGATTCGTTCGGTGCATCGGCCCCTATCGATGCGCTGTTCGACCACTTTGGTCTTACGGTTGAAAAGATTGTTCCGCAGATCCTCGCGCGGGTAGCGTAATTTAAACAGGAGAACCTCTCATGGCGACCAAGGTTGCAATCAACGGTTTCGGACGTATCGGGCGCAATGTTGCACGCGCCATCCTCGAACGGCCCGATTGCGGCCTTGAACTGGTCTCGATCAACGACCTGGCAGACGCCAAGGCCAACGCATTGTTGTTCAAGCGCGACAGCGTTCATGGCGCATTCGCGGGCGATGTTTCGGTTGATGGCAATGATCTGATCGTCAACGGCAAGCGTATTCAAGTGACGGCTGAGCGCGATCCGGCCAACCTGCCGCATGCTGCCAACGGCATCGACATCGCTCTGGAATGCACCGGTTTCTTCACCACGCGTGAAGGTGGACAAAAGCACCTTGATGCTGGTGCCAAGCGCGTGCTTATCTCGGCTCCGGGCAAGAATGTTGACCTTACGGTCGTGTTCGGCGTGAACGATGACAAGATCACTGGCGATCACAAGATCGTGTCGAACGCATCTTGCACCACCAACTGCCTCGCGCCGATGGCCAAGGTTCTGCACGAAACCATTGGTATCGAACGCGGCCTGATGACCACGATCCATTCGTACACTAACGACCAGAAGATCCTCGACCAGATCCACAGCGATCCCCGCCGCGCCCGCGCTGCTGCAATGAACATGATCCCGACCAGCACCGGCGCAGCCGTTGCCGTGGGTGAAGTTCTGCCAGATCTCAAGGGCAAGCTCGATGGTTCATCGATCCGCGTGCCAACGCCAAACGTATCGGTCGTTGACCTGACCTTCACGCCAAAGCGCGACACCACGCTGGCCGAAGTGAATGCCGTTCTCAAAGCTGCTGCCGAAGGCCCGCTCAAGGGCGTGCTCGGCTATACCGAAGAGCCGCTGGTTTCGATCGACTTCAACCACGATTCGCATTCATCGACCATCGACAGCCTCGAAACCGCCGTGCTGGAAGGCAAGCTGGTTCGCGTGCTTTCGTGGTACGATAACGAGTGGGGCTTCTCGAACCGCATGCTCGATACAGCAGGCGTAATGGCGAAGTTCCTCTAAGGTTAGTGGATAAAATGGGGCGTCTTGGTGGCATTGCACGGCATGAACGGTCGCGCAGCGCTATCGAGACGCTCCAGCGCGTCTCGGTAACCCGCGCATCGGGCGTCGCCGGTGACAAGAGCGGCGTTATCCGTCCCGGCGGCAAGGGGCGGCGACAGATTTCCCTGATCGAAGCCGAAAGCTGGGACGCCGCTTTGGCTGATCTGCCAGCCGGCCCTGATGCCGCACTTCCATGGCACGTTCGCCGCGCCAACCTACTGGTGCAAGGGATCCGCCTCCCGCGCGAGGCAGGAAAAATCATCGCCATTGGCGAAAGCCTTCGCATCGAAGTAACCTGCGAATGCGATCCTTGCAGCCGCATGGACAAAATTTTTCCCGGCCTGAAGGCCGCGCTGCTGCCGGATTGGCGCGGCGGCGTCCTTGGGCGGGTCCTGACTGATGGCGATATTGCCATTGGTGATGTAGTGAGGATCGAGCAATGACCTTCAAAACCCTTGACGATATTGGCGATGTTACCGGCAAGGCCGTGTTGGTCCGTGAAGACCTTAACGTACCGATGGCGGACGGCGTTGTAACCGATGACACACGCCTGCGTGCAACGGTGGCGACACTGAACGAATTGTCGGACAAGGGCGCAAAGGTTCTGGTCCTTGCGCACTTCGGGCGGCCCAAAGGTCAGCCTTCGGAAGAATTCTCTTTGAAGAAACTGGCAGGGCCATTGTCGCAAGTTCTCGGCCGCGCGGTCAGCTTCATTGACTGGGAGGGCGATAAGGAAGCCGTTGCCGCTCTTCAGGCAGGCGACATTGCCATCCTTGAAAACACCCGCTTCTTCGGCGGCGAAGAAAAGAACGACCCTGCTGTGGTCGAACGCTTTGCCAGCCTAGGCGATTTCTACGTCAACGATGCCTTCTCTGCTGCGCACCGCGCGCATGCCTCGACAGAAGGCCTTGCCCACGTGCTGCCCGCTTTTGCCGGACGCGCCATGGAAGCTGAACTGACGGCGCTTGAAAAGGCGCTGGGCAAGCCGGAGCATCCGGTTGCAGCGGTCGTCGGCGGTGCAAAAGTGTCGACAAAGCTTGATGTGCTCAAGCATCTGGTGGGTAAAGTCGATCACCTGATCATCGGCGGCGGCATGGCCAACACATTCCTTGCCGCGCGCGGTGTGGCCGTTGGCAAGTCGTTGTGTGAGCACGACTTGACCGCGACTGCTGATGAAATCCTCGATAACGCCGACAAGGCCGGTTGCACCGTTCATCTGCCATATGATGTTGTCGTCTCGAAGGAGTTCGCGGCCAATCCGCCAAGCTTGCGGACTTGCAACGTCCACGAAGTGGCGGCTGACGAGATGATTCTCGATGTTGGCCCAACTGCGGTTGAAGCGCTCGCCGACGTGCTAAAAACCTGCAAGACATTGGTTTGGAACGGCCCGATGGGAGCCTTTGAGACCGAGCCGTTCGATACAGCAACGGTTGCACTGGCCCGAACGGCTGCGGCACTGACCAAAGAAGGTTCGCTTGTTTCGGTCGCTGGCGGGGGCGATACGGTAGCCGCGCTGAATCATGCCGGTGTTGGCGGTGACTTTTCCTATGTTTCGACCGCGGGCGGTGCCTTCCTTGAATGGATGGAGGGCAAGGAATTGCCGGGCGTGGCCGCTCTTGGCGCATAATTTCTGGGGCCATTGATTATTTTTTAAAGGCGCGTGTTGCACTGCGGCACGCGTCTTATTATGGCAAACCGGTGAATAGCTATGCGCCATGCGACGGCGCATTATTTTGGCGCAGTTGCGCATAGGTATGCGGAGCCGGTATTTCAGGCTTCCATGAAAACAGGACGGGCTGATGAACACGACCGAAATGACCGCAAAGATGGCCTCCGGTAATGGCTTCATTGCCGCACTTGACCAGTCGGGCGGATCGACGCCAAAGGCGCTGGCAGGTTATGGCGTGACTGAAGATGCCTGGACCACCGAAGAAGAAATGTTCGGCCTGATCCACGGCATGCGCGCCCGTATCATCGGCTCGGATGTGTTCCATGGTGAAAAGGTGATCGGTGCGATCCTGTTCGAACGCACGATGGACGGCACCGTTGATGGCAAGTCGGTTCCACAGGCATTGATCGAAAAGGGCGTGGTTCCCTTCATCAAGATCGACAAGGGCCTTGAAGACGAAGCCAACGGCGTCCAACTTATGAAGCCGATGCCAACGCTGGACGAGCTGCTTGCGCGTTCAAAGGCGCTGGGCGTATTCGGCACCAAGGAACGTTCGGTCATCAACTCGGCAAACCGTGAAGGCATTGCCGCGGTCGTAAAGCAGCAGTTCGAAGTCGGCATGCAGGTTCTTGGGCACGGCATGATGCCGATCATTGAGCCTGAAGTGAACATCAAGAGCGAGACCCGCGCCGAGTGTGACACTATTCTGCTCGATGAAATTCTCAAGGCTCTGGATGCGCTGCCTGATGGCGTGCAGGTAATGCTCAAGCTGTCGTTGCCGGTTAAGCCTTGCACCTTCGATCCGCTGGTTTCACACCCCAAGGTGCTGCGGGTTGTCGCCCTGTCAGGCGGATACAAGCGCCCTGAAGCTTGCGTCGAACTGGCCAAGAACACGGGCATCATCGCCAGCTTCAGCCGTGCACTTCTGGAAGACCTTCGTCACCAGATGACGGATCCTGAATTTGACGCGGCGCTTGGCGCTGCCATCGATGAAATTTACGCTGGATCGACGAATAAGATCGCTGTACCAGCCTGATCTCTGTTTGAGAGGACGGAAAGGCACGCCCTGCACCCGGCAAAAGCCGGGGCAGGGCGTTTTTCTTGCGGTATCATCCACGCGTGGATAAGGGCCTCAGCTATGACGAACCTTGCCAGCGAACTTTACCTGATTTCTCCCCTTGATGTTGAAGGCGCCTTTCCCGATCGCCTTGCCCGGGCATTGGACGCAGGTCCGGTTGCAGCGTTCCAGTTCAGGGTCAAAGGCCTTGATGATCATGCCGCCGCGCGGCTTGCCGAACCGCTACAGCGTATTTGTTCCGACCGCGAGGTTGCATTCATCATCAACGATTCCGTCAGCCTGGCCAAACGGCTTGGTGCCGATGGGGTACATCTGGGCCAAAAAGACGGTGATGTCCGCGAAGCGCGCGAACGCCTTGGCCGCGATGCACAAATCGGGGTGACCTGCCATGACAGCCGTCATCTTGCCATGGCAGCGGGTGAAGCCGGTGCCGATTACGTGGCGTTTGGTGCATTCTTTCCGTCTGCCACCAAGGAAACCGAATTCGCGGCCGGACTTGATCTGCTTGAATGGTGGCAAGGCATATTTGAACTTCCCTGTGTTGCAATTGGCGGCATTACGCCTGCAAATTGCGGTCCGTTGGTTCAAGCTGGCGCAGATTTTATCGCGGTAAGCAATGCGGTGTGGGCGGGTGATGAAGCCGCTGCAATAACGGCGGTTCACGAGGCGATCCGCGCCAACCCACGCCACAACGATTGAAAAAGCAGCTGGGGGGAACCCGAGCAGTAGCCAGCGCGTTCTGACCGGATAACTTTCAGGGAATTCAGATGTTTCGCCAAGCCACCGCCGCTGCCCTCTCCCTTGTTGCGCTTTCCGCATGTCAGTCCGAACAGGAGCAGTCGCAGGCAACCGGGCAGGCAACGGCTGCGATAGATCCCGATCCCATGACCTCGCGCGATCCTGCTCCGGGCCAACCGGGCACCCGTGAGGATACACCAT
>JADYXV010000124.1 GCA_020853995.1 Novosphingobium sp. | reverse complement strand
CCCTGAACACCGCGATCCACCTCGCCCGTACCGGGGTGGACACGGCGTACCTCACCGCGCTTGGCACCGATCCGTTCAGCGCAGACCTGAAACGGCGATGGGCGGCGGAGGGGCTGGACACCAGCCTTGTCCTTGCCGATCCGCTGCGCAATCCCGGCCTTTATGCGATCACCTGTGACGCCGCAGGCGAACGCAGTTTCACCTACTGGCGCAACGATAGTGCGGCACGGCAGGTGTTTGCGTGCGAAGGGATAGATGACGCTCTGGCTAGCGCCGCGCAGGCCGATCTGCTGGCGTTCTCGCTGGTTTCGCTGGCGGTGCTTCCGCCCGATAGCCGCGATGCAGTGCTGGCGTTGGCCCGAAAGGTGCGCGAACGCGGCGGGCAGGTTGCGTTCGATGGAAACTACCGGCCACGCCTTTGGCCGGATGCCGCAACTGCACGGACTTCGCGGGATGCAGCGATTGCGCTGGCCACCATCGGTTTGCCCACGCTTGAGGATGAAGTGCTGCTGGGCAGTGCCAACGATCCCGCCGCCGTGGCCGCACATTGGCAAAGCCTTGGCTGCGCAGAAACCGTGGTCAAGCTTGGCGCGGACGGATGCCGCTTGCCCGATGGCCGCATTATCGCGCCCGAAAGCATGCTCGCCCCTGTTGATACCAGCGGCGCGGGCGATGCTTTCAACGCCGGTTATCTTGCCGCGCGCCTGCCCGGTGCAGCACTAGAGCAGGCCGCACGCGGCGGCCATGCCCTTGCCGGTTGGACGATCATGCGCCGGGGGGCCATTCCCGCGCGGGAATGACTCCCCATCCGCACTTACCGGTCGATATATCCGGCCCGCACCAGATCCGCTGGTGCAGAAGAACGCCCTGCATAAACCGTAACGCGGCCTGCCGGGATCACCCAAGCCTGCACCTTTTCATCCCACACACCCAGCGGATGATTGGTCGCGGCAGGATCGATGGCGATTTCTACCATGCCGGAAGCGCCCGCCTGCAATTCGATCCGCTGGAAGCCGATCAGACGCTTGGGAGGCTGCACCGCACCAGCTTCATTGGCGCTTTGCGGCAATGACACATAGACTTGCACCACTTCGGCACCGGCCAGCTTTCCGCTGTTCTTCACTTGCACCTGCACACGCCATGCAGCTTTCGCCTCATCGAAAACCAGCTTCGGCGCACTTTGGGCGAACGTGGTGTAGGACAGGCCATGTCCGAACGGGAAGGCCACGCAAGGATTGCGCCCTGCCCGCACCGCACAGCCACCGCTGACGTTGGCATCGTACCAGCGATAGCCGATGGCCAGCTTTTCGCTGTAGGATACGGTCTGCGTCTTCCCGACTTCGTCCATCACGCCGGGAAACTGGGCCGCCGTTACACTATCAAGGAAGCCCTTGCCCGCCAGCGGGAAGGTAACCGGCAATTTGCCTGACGGATTGACCCGTCCGAATAGCACATCGGCCACGATGTTGCCGTCTTCTTGCCCGGGAAACCACGTTTCAAGGATGGCAGGGCCTTTGGCTCCGACCAGCGAGGCTGGCATGGCGACGCCAGCGTTGTCTTTCAGCACCAGCACTGTTTTTGCGGCCATCGCCTTGCCCGATGCGGGGCGCGCGGCCAGCACCGCCTCGATCATTTGCGTGGTGCGGCTGTTGCGTGCCGTGTTCTTTTCCCCGCTGGTGGCAATGGCGTTCGAGCGTGCGGCATACCAATCAAGACTGCTGCCCTCGGCGGCAGGTGTGGCAAGCTGGTGGCCGCTGGTATCGGTGAAGGTTGCGCGGTCTGCGCCTTCCTCGGAAATGGTGCCCGCCATGATAACGACGGCATCGGCCTTGGCGGCTTCCGCAACGGCATCGGCAAAGGAGACTTGTGCGCCGTCAACCGTCGCCGTTGCATTGGCATCGTCCACCAGCACCAGCTTCACCGCTGCTGTTGCGCTCAAGGCGCTGCGCAAGCCTTCAACCGGGGAAACCGTATATGCGGGCACAACATCGGAACTGCCGCCGCCCGATCCCATCGGCTCACCCGTCACCGCGCCGCCTGCTACCGCTTGCCGCGCATAGACCTGGCTGGCCTTGCCGATCAGGACGAGCGACTTGATCCCGCTGCACAATGGCAAGGCCCCGTTGTTCTGCAACAGCACCGCCCCGCGCCCGCCGATGGCCCGCGCCAGCTTGCCACCCGCGGCATAATCGATCGGCGATTGCTCCAGCTTGCGGTCAAAGACCCCCGCCTTGAAGGCTTGGGTATAGCGCCGTTCCAGCGCTTCATCGATCTGGGCAAGGGTCAGCTCACCGCTGGCAAGCGCGGCCTTGATCTTTTCCGGCGCCCAGAAATTTGGCAACGGCATTTCATGATCCATGCCGTTGGCAAGACTTGCCACCGTGCTTTTCATCGCAAAGAAGTCTGACTGGACATAGCCGGTAAAGCCCCAGTCCTTGCGCAGGATGTCGGTCAGCAATTCACGGCTCTCGCACGATGATTGCCCGTTCACATAGTTATAGGCGCACATGACCGATGCGGCCTTGCCATCCTTCACCGCCATTTCGAACGGCAGCAGATACAACTCGCGCAAAACCTGCCGGTCCACCGTGGTCTGAATGGCCATACGGTTGGTTTCCTGCTCGTTGGCGGCATAGTGCTTGGGCATAGCGATCAGGCCCCGCGCCTGAATCGCTTTCGTTTCGGCAACTGCCATCACCCCGCTCAAATACGGGTCTTCCCCGAAGTATTCAAAGTTGCGGCCCAGCACCGGCAGGCGGGCAAGATTGACGCCGGGTGCTTCAAAGACGTGAAGGCCAAGGTTGTGCATCTCGGTGGCGATTACCTCGCCATAGAGGCCGGCTACGGCAGGATCGAAGGAGGCAGCCGCTGCCATCGCAGAAGGCAACGCTGTGGCCTTGGCCGAGCTTGGATGGGTGTAAGCACCGATGTTGACCGATCCGAAGCCAAGACCCTCCGCCTTCAAATTGGCTACTTCAGGCGAGACGCAATCATTTTGGCCAAGACCCACCGGACCATTGGTGATGCGGAAAGTCGGAATGCCAAGCGCAGCGATACCGGTGACATGACGTGCACCATAGCAAGACGGCAGGTCTGGCAGGATCTCTGGCCGGGCGCCTGTCAGTTGCTGCAACTTCTGGTCCAGCGTCATGGCGGCAAGCAATGCCTTTGCGCGGCGATAAGCGACAGCTTCCCGTGACACGTCATCGCCTGCGGCGTTCACCTCGGCCATGATATCGGGTGCCAGCCATGGTAGCGGGGTCTGGGCATAGGCCGGAGACGCGAGTGCAATCGCCATCGCTCCGGCCGCGCTGTCCAGTTTGCGCTTAAAAGACAATGTCATATATCTGATCCTCAACCGTTTATATTATTTTTTCAGGTGGCCTTGCTGTTGCTTCCTGATTTTAGCAGCATCCACAGCACCACCGCTGCCAGCAGATCCAACCCCGCCAGCGCAACGAACAGCGGGTTGTAGCCGAACAGGTCAGCGCTTTGCCCGATCAGCAGCGTGAACAGCATCCCGCCGATCCATGCCGATGTGCCCGCCATGCCACTTGCCGTGCCAACGGTGCGGCTGTCGAACACGTCTGCGCACAAGGTTATCAGCGCGCCGTTCAGCAATTGGTGTGCAAAACCGCCGACGCAGAACAGGGCGATGGCCATTCCGGGTGACGTTGCCAGCCCGATGCAGGCCGGCCCGACCATGCACAACGCTCCCAGCGTCATCGTGATCTTGCGGGAAGAAAGCAGCGATTTTCCGCGCGCCATCAACCAAGGCGGAAGCAGACCGGCAGCAAGGCTACCGAAATCTGCAGCCAGAAACGGCAACCAAGCCCACAGCGCGATGGATTTCAGATCAAGTTTCCACACCGCAACCAGATAAAGCGGGATAAAGAAGTTGAAGGTCTGCCATGCCGGTTCCGCCAGAAAGCGCGGCACGGCAATGGCCCAGAATGACCGGCTGCGCAGCACGTCCGATTTGGTTGCAGGCTTGGTAGCATCGGGCTGGTTCATCGTGATCAATGCATCACGTTCAGCCTGCGAAAGCCGGGGATGCTCGGCCGGATCGCGATAGCCGACCCACCACATAGCTGCCCAGACAAGGCTGAGCGCACCGGTGACAATAAACGCGGCCTGCCAGTTCCAGGCAAGGATGCAAAACGCGACCAACGGTGGTGCGATCATGTTTCCGACACTGGTGCCCATCTGGAACAAGCTGGTGGCAAGCGGGCGTTCTTTGGCCGGAAACCATTGCGCCACGGTCTTGGTCCCGGCAGGAATTGCAGCTGCTTCTGTTGCGCCCAGCGCAGCACGAAACACCGCGAGGCTCATCCAGCCCGTGGCAAAGGCGTGCGCCATGTTGCTTACCGCCCAGCCTACGGCAAATACGAAAAAGCCGATCCGCGTGCCAAGGGCATCCAGCACTGCGCCTGCCACTGTTTGCATCACGGTGTAGGTCGCCTGAAAGGCAAGGATAACCCAGCTGTATTGCTCGGTCGTCATCGCGAATTCGGTCTTGAGCGTGGGTGCCGCTACCGAGAGCGTCGAGCGCGCGAGATAGTTGAGGATCGTGCCGAGTGTGATGAGCGCGATAATCCACCAGCGCAGCGGGAGTTTCTTAAGCATGTTGTGTGTCCGTCGGCTTGGATGATGTCAGCGCAATGCCATCCCATTTCGAATCGGGCCTAAGCGCAAGGGATGCTTTTTGCTTAAAGGCCTGAACGGACAAAATAGCAGGTATAAGCTGCAATGCGCCCCTGATCGCCCTTGCTGTCAGCATTTCGACCTCCCTTCATCCCGCCAGACACTTATTTTTGGTAAGGCCGATAATACAGCGATTTTTTACCAGATTGGCAAGCGAACAATGACGGTAGAGTCAATTTGTGCGTTGCCTGATAGAAATATCTGAAAACTTATCGCAATCTTTGGCTTGACAATGCCGACCTCAGACGCGATGCGGTCAGACCAACAAGCCTGCCAAATTTTTCATGGGAGAGAAAAGTGACGCTTCATAAACTGCTGTTGTCGGCTACCGCCATCGCGCTCGTGCCTGGATTCGCCTTTGCGCAAAACGCTGGACAGGACGGTTCACCCCAGACTTCAGCCGAAGAAGCGAATACAGGCCTAGCCGAAATCATTGTTACCGCGCAAAAGCGCGAGCAAAACATGCAGGACGTCGCTGTCGCCGTTACGGCGTTGAGCGGTGAAGCCCTTACCAACCGTAATGTCTCGACGGTAGCAGACCTTCCTCGCCTCGCACCCAGCCTGACCCTCACCCAGGGCAACGTGCCCACCAACAACTCGCTCAACCTGCGCGGCATCGGTACTGTATCTTTCAGCACCGCGATTGAGCCATCGGTTGCCGTCATCGTTGACGATGTCCCCTTGCTCCAGCAAGCACAAGCGTTTTCGGGCTTGAGCGATATTGCGCGGATCGAAGTGTTGCGTGGGCCGCAGGGCACACTGTTCGGCAAGAACGCATCTGCAGGTGCGGTCAATATTGTTTCGCGTGGTGCAACCGATGAGTTGACCGGTGCCATAACCGGCACCGCCACTACGGATGACGAACTTCGCGTCGAAGGTTCAATCGCAGGGCCATTGGGCTCTGGCGTTGGCTTCCGCGTGAACGGGTTTTACGCTGACCGCAAAGGATACATCCGCAATCTCGAAGATGGTTCGCGCCTGAACAATGACAAAAGCTATGGCGTACGCGGGCGTCTCGAATTCGAACCGTCCGATACTTTGAAATTTGACGTGATCGCAAGCCACACGGTCAGCGAAAGCAATGGCTTTGCCCGCACTTATCGCGCCACCCCCGCTGGCGCTGCCATTTTCGGTACACCTCTCGCCCCGAGCCTTGTCGGCATTACGCCGGGTGAAGATAACTACAGCGTCCGCTTGAACCGCCCGTTGTTCAACAAGAGCAAGCAGACCACGGTTTCCGGACGGGCAACGCTTGACCTTGGCTTTGCCGATCTGG
>JADYXV010000123.1 GCA_020853995.1 Novosphingobium sp. | reverse complement strand
GCCTGCACCCTGGCCTGACAGTTTGACTGATGCCGGCCAAGTTCTTGCTGCGGTCAATGGGGCCAATATGGGCGCGCTGCCGCCGTACGGGGCGCTTTGGATTGCCGAAGCGGACTGATCTGTGCATCCGCGTGCGTCACGCATAGCTATGCTGCATACTTATGCGTGATGATCTAGTATTTTTAAGGGTCTAGGGCGGTGCTGCATGGATTTGTAGCACCGGCAAGGTTCCGGTTCGCAATACCATGGGGAGAATTGCGCCAATGATCGAGAAAAGCTGTTCCGCGCTACTGCTATTTGGCGCGACCGGCGATCTTTCGCGCCGTATGCTCCTGCCATCGCTTTATGCGTTGCACGAGGACGAATTGATTGGTCCCGATTTACGCATTGTAGGAACGGCGCGGTCTGAACATGACGACGCTGAATTTCGTGAATTCGCGCGGGATGCGCTGGCTGAATTTCTGCCTGAGGACCGGCGCGATGACGCCAAGCTCGCATCCTTTCTCGAACGTCTTGAATATCAAACGCTTGATGCATCGAACGTTGATGGTTTTGGCGATCTGGCCAAAAAGCTGGGCGATACATCGTGCGGGCTATCGATCTTCTTGTCCACTGCGCCGTTTCTGTTTGAACCGACCATAGAAGGGTTGAGGCGGGCAGGGCTGACCCATGGCAACGTGCGCATTGGTTTGGAAAAGCCGCTGGGCAATGATCTGGCGTCGTCCACGCGCATCAATGATGCCGTAGCAGCGGCATTTGCGGAGGAGCAGATTTTCCGGATCGACCATTATCTTGGCAAGGAAACAGTGCAGAATCTGATGGCGCTGCGTTTTGCCAACATGATGTTCGAGCCGCTGTGGAATTCTGGCGGCATTGACCATGTGCAAATCACGGTCAGCGAGACGGTTGGCCTTGAAGGGCGCAAGGGTTTCTACAACGATACCGGCGCACTGCGCGACATGGTGCAGAACCATATGCTGCAATTGCTGGCGTTGACCGCCATGGAGCCTCCTGCCAGTCTTGATGCAACATCGATCCGTGATGAAAAAGTGAAAGTGCTGCGCGCATTGCGGCCTGTGAAGGCCGAGGAAATGGTCCGCGGCCAATATCGAACCGGCGCGGTAAAGGGTGCAGCGGTTGCCGGATATCAGGAAGATCTGGGCGATTCGTCCGACACCGAGACCTTTGTTTCCATCAAAGCGCATGTGGACAACTGGCGTTGGACCGGCGTTCCGTTTTATTTACGCACCGGCAAACGATTAAGCGAGCGCCGCAGCGAAATTGTGGTCGAGTTCAAGCCGGTACCGCACAACCTTTTCGGACAGCGCGGCGGCAGATTGCCCGCCAATCGTCTGGTCATCCGCCTTCAGCCTGAAGAATACGTGCGCTTGCAGGTTATGGCCAAGGAACCGGGGCTCGACCGTGGCGGCATTACCCTGCGTGAAGTGAATCTTGATTTGTCGCTGACTACAGCCTTTGCCAAGGCCCGCCGCAGAATCGCGTATGAACGGCTTCTGCTTGACCTGATCGAGGGCGAGCAAACCCTGTTTGTGCGCCGCGACGAAGTGGAAGCGCAGTGGCGCTGGGTAGATGGTATTCGCCAAGTCTGGGACGAAACCGGCATGGAAGCCAAGCCCTATGCAGCCGGTAGTTGGGGGCCGAACGCGGCAATTGCGTTGACCGAGCGCGATGGGCGCAGTTGGAATGATTGACCTGCCCCCCGTCACATTAACCTGGGCCGATCCCGGCGATGCCGCAGCCGTTGCGGAGCGAATTGCGCAAGTCGTTGCTTTGCCGGGGAAAAAGCGGATTGCATTTACCGGCGGATCAACCCCCCTCAAAGTCTTGGCCCTCTTGCAGGACAGGGCCTTGGATTGGTCAAGCGTTACCATTGCGCTGACTGATGATCGCTGTGTGCCCGATGATCATCCCGCAAGCAATTTCGGGAAAATCTATGCAGCGCTGGGGCAATCCGGCGCTGTGTTTGAGCGACTGGAGGAGGGCGCTGCGGTTGCTCCGTTCGATCTGGTGTGGCTTGGAATGGGTGAAGACGGGCATATTGCGTCCATTTTTCCCCACATGTTTGCGCAAATCCGGCCGGGCGCAACTGTGATTGCAACAACACCTGTCCCGCTGCCGCCCGAAGCTCCATTTGACCGGCTCACGCTTAACCACAAGGCGCTGAAGGCGGCAAAGCAGATCATCCTTGTTGTCACCGGCGCATCGAAGAAGGCGTTGATCGAGCGCGTACTGGCCGGGGACGATAGCTATCCTGTGGCCGATTTCCTGTGCGGATATGGTCCGCCTGTGACGATTTACTGGAGCGAATGATGCCGATGAACCCCACAGTCGCGCGCGTTACCCAGCGTATCATTGACCGCTCGCGCGCAACGCGTGGTGCCTACCTCGACTTGATCGAGCGTTCGCGCGATCAGGGTCTCAATCGTCCACAACTGTCCTGTGGCAATCTTGCGCACGGGTTTGCTGCGGCGGGCGATGACAAGCCCCTGATCAAGTCTGGCAAGGCGATGAATATCGGTATTGTCACGGCCTATAACGACATGCTTTCAGCGCATCAGCCTTATGGTCGTTATCCTGAACAGATCAAGATTTTCGCCCGCGAAATTGGTGCCACTGCCCAGGTGGCGGGCGGCGTGCCCGCAATGTGCGACGGGGTTACGCAAGGGCAGGATTCGATGGAACTGTCGTTGTTTAGCCGTGATGTGATTGCGATGGCCGCGGTGGTGGGGCTTAGCCATGCGATGTTCGAAGGCGCACTATTGTTGGGCATCTGCGACAAGATTGTGCCGGGGCTGCTGATCGGCTCGCTGCGCTTTGGCCATTTGCCGACGATACTTGTGCCAGCAGGGCCAATGCCAACCGGGCTGCCCAACAAGGAAAAGGTTCGCATCCGGCAGCTTTATGCCGAAGGTAAAGTCGGACGCGAGGAATTGCTGGAGAGTGAAAGCGCCAGCTATCATTCCCCAGGCACCTGTACGTTTTATGGCACGGCCAATTCGAACCAGATGATGATGGAGATGATGGGCTTGCACATGCCCGGCTCCAGTTTCGTTCAACCCGGCAACAAACTGCGTCAGGAATTGACGCGTTCTGCGGTACACCGCTTGGCGCAGATTGGCTGGGACGGGGACGATTATCGTCCTTTGGGGCATTGCGTTGACGAAAAGGCTATCGTCAACGCGATTGCCGGTCTTCTGGCCACCGGTGGATCGACCAATCATGTCATCCATTTGCCGGCAATCGCGCGCGCAGCAGGCATTCAGATTGACTGGGACGACATGGATGAATTGTCGCGCGTCGTGCCCTTGATCGCCAACGTCTATCCCAATGGTGCGGGTGATGTGAACGCCTTCGCGTCGGCAGGGGGTATGCCTTATGTGATCCGTGAATTGATCGGGTCGGGTCTTGCCCATGCCGATATCCGCACGGTCTATGGCAAATCGTTGACCGAAGGCGCGCAAGAACCGGTTATGGATGGCGATGTCCTGAAGTGGGAGCCTGCACCGGAGGTGTCTGGCGATACAACGATGCTGCGTCCTGTGTCAGCGCCATTCCAGGCCGAGGGTGGTTTCCGCTTGCTGCAAGGCAATCTTGGGCGCGGCACGATAAAGGTAAGCGCGGTCGATCCGTCGCGCTGGACACTCGAAGCACCGTGCCGGGTCTTTGCCGAGCAGAACGATGTGCTGGCTGCGTTCAAGAACGGCGAACTGGAGCGCGACGTGGTCGTGGTTGTCCGCTTTCAGGGGCCGGGCGCCAATGGCATGCCCGAATTGCACAAGTTGACGCCGCCATTGGGTGTATTGCAGGATCGCGGATTCAAGGTAGCCCTGGTGACAGACGGGCGCATGTCTGGCGCATCCGGCAAAGTCCCTGCGGCCATCCACATATCGCCCGAGGCAGGGCATGGCGGACCGCTGGCAAAGTTGCGTGATGGCGATGTGGTACGGGTCTGTGCCAATACCGGTGTTCTTGCCGCATTGGTGCCGGACGCGGAATGGAATGCGCGTGAAGAAGCCGTTGCATCGGACAATGCCATCGGGGTAGGCCGTGAGCTATTCGCGCTGATGCGCCGGCATTCAGACCCTGCCGAGCGTGGTGGTTCAGCGATGTTGGCAGCAGCAGGATTATAACAAACCGGGCGCCAAAGCGCCGTTGGGGGATGGGATGCAGGTAGTTGCCGTCGATATTGGCGGAACGCATGCGCGCTTCGCACTGGCAGAAGTGGCTGAAGGGCGCGTAGTTTCACTGGGCGAAGCGATAACGTTGAAAACGGCCGAGCATGGTTCATTCCAGCTTGCTTGGGAGGAGTTTGGACGCCTTGTTGGTGGTTCGCTGCCCAAAGAAGCTGCAATTGCAGTGGCAGGGCCTGTGGGCGGCGATATCATCAAGTTTACCAACAATCCCTGGATCATCCGTCCGGCACTTATCCCTGAAAAGCTGGGTGCTGAGGATTATGTCGTGGTGAACGATTTTGCTGCCGTTGCTCACGCTGTTGCCCAGGCTGATGCAAGCCACTTTGTCCATTTAAGTGGTCCTGACGAAACACTGCCTGTGAGTGGCGTCATCAGCGTGGTTGGTCCAGGGACGGGCCTTGGTGTGGCGCAGTTGTGGCGCGATGGTTCTGCATATCGGGTGCAGCCGACCGAAGGGGGGCACATTGATTTCGCTCCGCTTGATTCGATCGAAGATGCAATCCTTGCAAGCCTGCGCAAACGGCATCGCCGGGTATCGGTCGAACGTGTCGTAGCAGGGCCAGGGATTGTCGACATCTATGAAGCCCTTGCGCTGATGGAAGCACGACCATTCACGCCGCGGACTGATCGTGAATTGTGGGAATTGGGCACGTCAGGCGAAGATAGCCTGGCAGCAGCGGCGGTTGACAGATTCTGCTTGTCATTGGGGAGCGTGGCTGGCGATCTTGCGCTCGCCCATGGGGCGACAGGCGTTGTAATGGCGGGCGGTCTGGGGTTGCGGATCAAGGATACGCTGGTGCGGTCTGGGTTTGCTGACCGGTTCAGGGCCAAGGGGCGGTTCGAGGCGCTGATGGCTGCGATCCCGGTCAAGTTGATCACACACCCTCAGCCAGGCCTGTTTGGCGCAGCAGCGGCGTTCGCCCAATCCCACGATAGCTAATTTGTCATTACACTCGATTAACTGCACAACTAATTTTTGATGGAATCATCCGCCTTCGCGGTTATGGCCATAGATCTGTGAAATGGTCATTTTCAGAAAAAGGTGTGCAAGATGGAATATGAAACCATTCAGGTCGAGCGGATTGGCCATGTTCTGAAGATTTTGCTGAACCGCCCGGACCGGCTCAACGCTTGCCCGCCGGACATGGCAGTCGAAATTGCCAATGCCGTGACAGACCTTGCCGGCGCGCGCGCAATCCTGATTACCGGTGCTGGCCGGGCGTTTTGCTCAGGCGCTGATCTGGCAATCAAAGGTGACCGTTCCATTGCCGGTGGATTGGGCGCCTACAACTCTCTCACGATGTCATATAACCCGATGATGCTGGCTTTGGCGCGCTCGCCCGTGCCGATTGTAACTGCAGTCAATGGTCCTGCGGCAGGCATCGGCTGTTCAATTGCACTGGCCGGTGATTTCGTTCTGGCTGGTCGCAATGCGTATTTTCTTCAGGCGTTTGTCAATATCGGGCTTGTCCCGGATGGCGGTGCATCTTGGACGCTGACGCGTGTGGTCGGCAGATCCCGGGCTACAGAGATGATGATGCTTGGCGAAAAAGTGGGTGCAGAGAAGGCAGAGAACTGGGGCCTGATTTACAAGGCCGTAGATGACGCCGCGTTGCAGGATGAAGCGCTGGGGTTGGCAACACGTCTTGCCAATGGTCCGACTGTTGCGCTGGGCATCATGCGGCAGAACCTGGTGAAGGCACTTGAAATGGATTTCGCTAGCGCCTTGCAAGTTGAAGCAGAGGGGCAGCGGGTTGCAGGGGACAGCGCTGATGCTATCGAAGGAGGCCAAGCCTTCCTTGAAAAGCGCAAAGCCGTGTTCACCGGGACCTGATCTCGGGTATGCCGTGATCCCGCTGTTCTGCCAGCGGGAAGTACGGGACCACCGCAGAACTGTTACCGACGCGTTAGCTCTTCATCAAGAAAAGCTGCGATTTCATTGAGATCAACGTCAGTCGCAAGGAATGTTTTGCCAATTCCGCGCATCAGCAAGAAGGGCAGGGTCCCGGCGTCCATCTTCTTGTCATGCAGCATATGATCAGCGAGTTGGCGTCCATCGCAGGTAAGCGCCAGCGTACCAAGCGAAGCGGGCAAGCCAACTTTTCCAACGTGCGCGGCAATGCGTTGAGCGTCATGGCTGGTCATCAACCCTTGCCTTGCTGAAAAGCGTGCAGCCATGACCGTACCCAGTGCGACGCCTTCACCGTGGAGGAGGCGGTCTGAAAAACCCGTCTCTGCTTCGAATGCGTGACCAAACGTGTGCCCAAGATTAAGCAGGGCTCGCACGCCTGCAGTTTCTTTTTCATCTGCGGCAACGATCCTGGCCTTGGCGGCCACGCTGTATGCAATGGCATATTCGCGTGCAGCGTGATCGCCTGCGAGCAGCTTTTCGCCATTGGCTTCGCACCATTCAAAAAAAGTAGCGTCGTCGATCAGGCCGTACTTGATAACCTCGGCATAACCTGCGCGCACATCCCGCAATGGCAACGTGTCAAGCGCAAGGGGATCGGCAAGGACAAGTGCCGGTTGATGGAATGCGCCGACCAGATTTTTCCCGGCAGGCGTATTGATCGCGGTCTTCCCACCGACGCTGGAATCGACTTGCGCCAAAAGCGTTGTGGGGATCTGGATGAAGCCGCATCCGCGCTTGACGATGGATGCGGCAAAGCCGGTCAGATCTCCGATCACGCCGCCGCCGAGCGCGATGATCTTGTCTTTGCGCTCCACTTCCTGGGCCAAAAGCCAGTCAATCACGCGGGCCAGATGTTCCCAACTTTTGGTTGATTCCCCTGAAGGAAGGACAAGCCATTCGCTGCGGATGCCAACAGCATCGAATGATGCAGTAACGGTCGCCCGCCATTTGGCCGCAACGTGATCGTCAGTGACCACCGCGACGTGATTTTTGTGCAAGAATGGGCGGCAAAGTGCCCCTGCACGTGCCAGGACACCCGCTTCTATGTGTACGTTATAAGGAGCGCCGGCGATGGCAACGGGAATTATAGCCATTGGTCGATTGCCCTGAGAATGCGCGAAGCCGTGATTTGATGTGGCTGCGTGGAACTGATGACGTGGATCGGTGCCTGCGAATAATACGGTTGGCGTTCATCGCGTAGCCGCGTCAGGATTTCCTTCGGATCGCCGGTTTTCAATAGCGGGCGATTGTCCTTGCGCCCGACTCGTTCAACCAGCGTAGCGATATCGCTATCAAGCCAGATGGCGATGGCTTTTTCAAGCACTAGCGCACGTGTGGAAACATCGACAAATGCACCACCACCGGTGGACAGGACTTTGCGATCACTTTGCCGCCCTTCGCCGATCAGTCGGGCGATCACACGTCGTTCGCCATCGCGAAAATACGGCTCGCCATATGTGGCGAAGATGTCCGGTATGGGCATATGCGCGGCCCGTTCAATCTCTTCATCGGCGTCGACAAAAGGCAAATGCAACATCGTTGCCAGTTTGCGTCCGATGGTGGTCTTGCCAACCCCCATCATTCCAACCAGCACCAATGGCCGATCAATCCGGCGTGCGATCCGGCTGATTTCGGACGAACTGAGGGGGGCGGCATCAAGTTGCATTGCCGGGTTGCCTATACTTGCGCTAGTGCTGGTTGCAAGTATCGCCTGTTGAGGCACAT
>JADYXV010000122.1 GCA_020853995.1 Novosphingobium sp. | reverse complement strand
GGGGATGACGCCGACGGAGCCTGCGCTGCTGTTTGCACCGCGCGCAGAAGCTGCGATTGCGCAGGTGGGCAGCCCGCGTGTGACAGGCACGCAAGTGCGCGCTTTTCTGGCGCTGGCGCGGGCGGGATCTTATGCCGTTGCGGCAGAGGCGACGGGGCTTTCATCGGCATCATTGCACCGCGCGGTGGCCGATTTGTCGGTGGCGCTGGGGCAGCGGCTGGTGGACCGGCGAGGGCGATCGATCATGCTGACACCCGCCGGAGAGCGCCGCGCGCGCGGGTTTGGCCTGGCGATGGCAGAGCTGCGCAGCGGCTTTGCCGAAGTGGCGGCGTGGCAGGGCAAGGCTGCGGGGCGGATTGTGGTGGGAGCAATGCCGCTGAGCCGCGCGCGCTGGCTGCCGGAGACAATCTTGCGCTTTGCAAAGGCGCATCCCGGTGTGGATGTGGCGGTGGTGGAGGGGAGCCATTCCGAACTGGCCGGGCCTTTGCGCGATGGCGAGATTGACCTGATGCTGGGCGCATTGCGCGAAGCGGCGGTGCTGGACGATTTGCAGCAGGAGGCGGTGTTCGAGGACCAGCCTGCCTTGGTGATGCGGGCGGGGCATCCGTTGCTGGAGGAGAGCGCGATCACGGGAGCGTTGCTGGCGCGGTATCCGTGGATTTTACCCGCGCGCGATACGCCGCTGCGGCAATATTGGGAGGACATGATGCGGGCGGCAGGGGCCGAGCCGCCGCATGTTTCGATTGAATGTGGTTCGGTGCTGACAGTGCGGCAATTGCTGCTGGGATCTGATGCGTTGACGCTGCTTTCAGCGGCGCAGCTGGCGGTGGAATTGCAGGCCGGGGTTCTGGCGGCGCGGCCTACGCCTGTGCCGGTCAGGCGCACTATCGGCGTCACTTCGCGTGAGGGGTGGCGGCCTACGGGGCCGCAGGAGGCTTTTGTGGCATTGTTGCGGCAGGTTGCGGGGGAGGGGTTTGGTTGAGGTTGCTGGCTTTGGATTAAGGAAGGGGTTTCGCGCAGAGGCGCAGAGAAGAAGTTGAGGCGAGGAGGGGGTGTGTCTGGCGGTGGAGCCGCCTTTTGGTTCGGGTCGTTGCTGCTGGTGCGAGGTTGGATTTTTGGGAGGCCTTGCGGCCCGCGATACATCTCCTCGTCTCTCCTTCTTCTGCGCGCCTATGCGTGAAACCTGAAAGCGGTTGGCGTCTGTCCCGTTTGGATATGCTGTCCCAGTTCCGTCACCCCGGACTTGATCCGGGGTCTATCTCTCAACAAGCACTGTCGGTCTTGATGGCTAGATAGACCCCGGATCAAGTCCGGGGTGACGAGCTTAAGGATGTGCCTTGCCAAAGGGGATGGTTGCCAAACAAGTTCGAGGTGACGCAATCGGGGCAGCGGGTGCAAACAATAGAGATGAAAAGCTCGGCCCCCTTCCACCAAGCTTTGCAAAAAATTATGGCTTGGGCGGTGTTTGCATTTGCGAGCGGGGGATTGCGGACGCAGGACACCTGTTATGGAAGGTACAATCGCCCTGATCGGCTTTGGTGAGGCCGGATCGACTTTTGCCAAAGCGGCTGGCTGGGAAGCTGCGGCTTTGGCGTTTGATATCAATCCTGCGCGGCGCGCCGCGATGGAAGAGGCAGGCGTGGTGGCTTGTGCCACGGCGGAATGCGCGCTTTCCGATGCCGATATCGTGCTGTGTCTGGTGACAGCTGATGCTGCCTTGCCCGCAGCGCAGGACTATGCCGAATTGCTGAAGCCGGGTGCGGTCTGGTGCGACATGAATTCGGTTGCGCCCGATACCAAGCGCGCGGCGGCGCGGGTGATTGCAGCGGCTGGCGGGCGTTATGTTGATGTGGCGGTGCTGGCGCCGGTCAATCCGGCGCGCATGAATGTGCCGCTGCTGCTTTCGGGCGAACATGCCGCCGTTGCCGAAGCGATGCTGCGCGCGGCGGGCTTTGCCAAAGTGCGTGTTGTTGGTGACGAGATTGGCCGCGCCAGTGCGATCAAGATGATCCGTTCGATCATGGTCAAAGGGGTTGAGGCGCTGACGGCGGAAATGATGCTGGCGGCGACGAAGGCCAGTGTGGTGGATGAGGTGCTTTCATCGCTGGATGCCAGCGAGAAGAACGATAGCTGGTTTGTGCGCGCCGAATATAATGTCGAGCGGATGACGACGCATGGGTTGCGGCGCGCGGCGGAGATGGAAGAATCGGTCAAGACATTGATCGGGCTTGGAATTGAGCCGGTGATGACTAGCGGGACTGTGCTGCGGCAGCGTGAGCAAGCGGGAAAAACCATTCCGTTCGGGGCGGGTAAAGTTGAGGTGGCGGCGCTTGGTGTCTCGACTTCGCTCGACACGAACGGCGGTGCGGCGGTTGGCGCGAACGGGATTCAGGTTGGGATTGGAGCTATGAGCGAATGACGATGATCATTGACTGCCACGGCCATTATACGGTGCTGCCAAAGGCGCATGATGAATGGCGCGAGAAACAGAAGACGGCGTTCAAGGCCGGGACCGAATGCCCCGCCTATCCGGACATTTCGGATGATGAAATCCGCGAGACGATTGAATCAAACCAGTTGCGCCTGTTGAAAGAGCGCGGCGCGGATATGACGATCTTTTCGCCACGCGCATCGGCGATGGCCCCGCATGTGGGCGACCAGACGGTTGCGGTAAAGTGGGCGCAAGTGTGCAATGATCTGATTGCGCGGGTTGTCGGGCTTTATCCTGATATTTTCGCAGGCGTTTGCATGCTGCCGCAATCGCCCGAGGCCGATATGGCAAGTTCCATTGTGGAGCTTGAGCGGTGCGTGAAGGAACTGGGCTTTATCGGGTGCAACCTGAACCCTGATCCGGGTGGCGGGCGTTTTACCCATCCGCCGCTGACGGACGAATACTGGTTCCCGTTTTACGAAAAGATGGTGGAACTCGACGTTCCGGCGATGATCCACGTTTCGGGATCGTGCAATCCGGCAATGCATGCGACCGGAGGCTATTATATTGCGGCCGATACGATTGCCTTCATGCAATTGCTGGAAGGCGATCTTTTCAGCAAGTTCCCGACGCTGCGGTTCATCATTCCGCATGGCGGCGGCGCGGTGCCTTACCATTGGGGGCGTTATCGCGGCCTGGCCGACATGCTGAAAAAGCCAGATCTTTCAGGCCATTTGATGAACAACGTCTATTTCGATACGTGTGTTTATCATCAGCCGGGGATCAATTTGCTGGCCGATGTGATCGAGAACAAGAACATCCTGTTCGGCAGCGAAATGGTGGGTGCGGTGCGCGGGATCGATCCGACGACCGGCTTCTATTTCGATGATACCAAGCGGTATGTCGACGCGCTGGATATTTCTGACGCCGAACGCCACGCGATTTTCGAGGGCAATGCCCGCCGGGTGTTCCCGCGCCTTGATGCCAAGCTGAAGGAGAGGGGCCTGTGAGCGAAGCCACGCCAAAACAGAACATCCACGAATATCTGGCCGAACTGGACGATATTCCCGGAACGCGGATTTATACCGCTGCCCGCGCGCGCAAGGGATACTGGATCAACCAGTTTGCGATGAGCCTGATGAAGGCCGAGAACCGTGCGCGGTTCAAGGCTGATGAACGCGCTTATCTGGACGAGTGGAACATTTCCGAGGCGGCCAAGCAGGCGTTGATGGCGCGTGATTACAACACGCTGCTGGACCTTGGCGGGAATGTGTACTTCCTTTCAAAGCTGTTTTCATCCGACGGCATTCCCTTTGCCGAGGCGGTGAGCACGATGACCGACATGACATGGCCGGAATATCGGCAGATGATGCTGGATGGTGGCCGTTCGCCCCAAGGCAACCGATCCATCAAAGGAGGCTATTGAGATGGCCAAGATTACCGCTGGCGTTGGTTCCAGCCACGTTCCGCTGTTGGGTGTTGCCGTGGATCAGGGCAAGAGCCGCGACGATTACTTCGGCCCGATCTTTGCAGGGTATGACTGGACCCGCGAATGGGAAAAGCAGCAAAAGCCCGATGTGGTGATTCTGGTCTATAACGACCACGCATCGGCATTTGATGCCAATATCATCCCGACTTTTGCGATCGGTTGTGGCGAGCGTTACAAATCTGCCGATGAAGGCTGGGGACCGCGCCCTGTGCCCGACGTGGAAGGCCATGCCGATTTGGCCTGGCACATTGCGCAGAGCCTGATCCTTGACGATTTCGACATGACGATCATCAACGAAATGGACGTGGACCACGGATTGACCGTGCCGCTTTCGATGATGTTCGGCCAGCCCGAAGCATGGCCGTGCAAGGTTGTGCCGCTGGCGGTGAACGTGGTGACTTATCCGGTGCCATCGGGCAACCGTTGCTGGGCGCTGGGCGAGGCGATTGCCCGCGCGGTGGAAAGCTTCCCCGAAGACCTGAACGTGCAGATCTGGGGTACTGGCGGCATGAGCCACCAGTTGCAGGGGCCGCGCGCCGGATTGCTGAACCGCGAGTGGGACAACAAGTTCCTCGATATGCTGGAATCCGATGACGATGCGGTGCGGTTTATCCCTCACATCGAATATCTGCGCGAAACTGGCAGTGAAGGCATCGAAATGGTGATGTGGCTGATCATGCGCGGGGCGCTGGGCCAAAAGGTGAAGCGGCTTAACCGGCATTATCACATTCCGTGCAGCAACACTGCCATCGGGCACATTGTGCTGGAACCGGTGGATTGATTTTGTGAATTGCCCTTTCCCTTTGAGGGGAGAGGGTCGGGAGTGGGGGACTCTTTGCGATTAACCTGATCAGGGCCGGTGCGAGACTCCCCCTCTCCCCGGCCCTCTCCCCTCAAGGGGAGAGGGAGATTGTTATGCGTATTGCTCTTGCCGGTGCTGGTGCCTTTGGCGAAAAGCATCTTGACGGTTTGAAGAACATCGACGGGGTCGAGATTACCTCGATCATCAGCCGCCGCGCGGAACAGGCCGCTGCCGTGGCCGAAAAATACGGCGCGAAGCATTCCGGCACAGAGCTGGAAGAGGCTTTGGCGCGCGATGATGTGGACGCGGTGATCCTGTGTACGCCAACGCAGATGCATGCAGCGCAAGCAATTGCCTGCATGAAGGCTGGCAAGCATGTGCAGGTGGAAATTCCGCTGGCCGATAGCTGGGCGGATTCAGAAGAAGTGCTGCGGGTGCAACAAGAGACCGGCAAGGTGTGCATGGTTGGCCACACGCGCCGCTTCAATCCTTCGCACCAATATGTGCACAACAAGATTACGGGTGGCGAGTTCAACATCCAGCAGATGGATGTGCAGACGTACTTTTTCCGCCGCAAGAACATGAACGCCAAGGGCGAGGCGCGGTCATGGACCGACCATCTGCTGTGGCATCATGCGGCGCATACGGTTGATCTGTTTGCCTATCAGGCGGGCAAGATCGTGAAGGCCAATGCGGTGGAAGGGCCGATCCATCCGGAATTGGGCATTGCGATGGACATGTCGATCCAGTTGAAGAGCGAGACGGGCGCGATTTGCACGCTGTCGCTTTCGTTCAACAACGACGGGCCGCTGGGCACGTTCTTCCGCTATATCGGCGATACGGCGACTTATATCGCGCGCTATGACGATCTGGTGAACGGCAAGGAAGAGCCGATCGACGTTTCCAAAGTGGACGTCAGCATGAATGGTATCGAATTGCAGGACCGCGAGTTCATCGCCGCGATCCGCGAAGGGCGTGAGCCGAACAGTTCGGTGGCGCAAGTGCTGGATTGCTATCGCGTGCTGGGCGAGCTGGAGAAGCAACTGGCTGCGGGGTGATTTTGGCGGGGGTGGTGAATGCCCACCCCCTACCCCTCTCGTAAGCGGAAGGGGGGGAAGAAGTCAGAGCGTTTCGCTCGCTTAAGAACAAGGCGTCCATCCGCACGCTCGAACAAGATGGTGGAAACGGGCATGCGCCATCAAAGCATGCCAACCTTACCGGTCGCGCAACACCCGTTAGCTTTTTACGATATTGTCGGGCAGCGACTGGCGGCGCTGAATTTGTTGTGATGCGGCGTCAAAGGCCAAGTTCTGACACCATTTCGTCGATCAATGCGCGATGAAACTTTGCCATTCGTTCATCTGGCTGCTGGGCCATGAAGAAATCCAGTTCCGGGTCAGTGACTGCGCTTCGCTCACCCTTCAAGCCTTCCAGCACCGCCAGTCCGCAGAACGGGACATAGGCTTCGGCGTAACCTCCTTCGTGGACGATGGCGAGCCGACCTTCGCACAGTTCATCGGCAAGGGTTACCATGCGCCCGGTCATGTCCCTGAAGGTCTCCGAATGCAGCAACTGGCGTGCCAGTGGATCAACCGCATTGGCATCAAGCCCGCTGGCGACCACGATAAGATCGGGATCAAACTGGCGCAGCGCCGGGATGACGATGCGGTCCAGCGCGGCCAGATAGGTTTCGTGGCCGCTTCCGGCGGGCAGCGGGATATTCAGATTGGCTCCAAGACCGGCGGCTGCACCGCGATCTTCAAAGCCGGAATAGCCCGGCGGAAAGCAGCGGTCCTGGTGGATCGATACGGTCAGCACATCTGCGCGGTCATAGAAGATCGATTGCGTGCCATTGCCGTGGTGCACGTCCCAATCGACTACGGCCACTTTGTCCAATCCATGACGGGCCTTGGCAACCTCTATCGCAATCGGGATATTGGCCAGCAGGCAAAAGCCCATCGGTTCATGCGCAAGACAATGGTGCCCCGCCGGGCGGCACAGCGCATAGGCATTGCGCGCCCGGCCGGTCAGCACCGCATCCACGGCCTCGATGGCAAGGCCTGCCGAAAGGCTGGCGATCTCGAACCCGCCCTTGCTGAACGGCGCAAACACGCCCAGTTCGCCGCCGCCAGCATCGCTTAGCCTTTTGAACTCATCGATGTAGCTTGCCGGGTGCACCTGCAGCAGATCCTCGCGCGTTGCAGGGGCGGCGCTGCGCACCTCAAGCGCGCTGTCAAACCCTGATGCACGCACCAGATTGAGCAGGCGGCGCTTCGATCCGGGCGTATCAGCGCCATAGCTGCCCGCTGGCGGCTCCACCCAGTCCCCCACCGGCATGAACAGCGCCTGCACCCCGGTGCTGTGCCAGAATGTGCGCTCGTCGGTCAGAAACAGCGTGGCCTTGCTCACTTGGGCTCTCCTTCGGCGGCAAAGACCTTTTCGCCCGCAATGTAGGTGGCCAGCACGCGGGTCTTGTGGATTTCCCCTGCTGCCACGGTCATCGGGTTGCGGTCCACCACGATCATGTCGGCCAGCTTGCCCGGTTCAATCGTGCCGCCCTGATCCAGACGGCCCATTTCCGCAGCGCCATTGCGCGTCAGCACGGCCAGCGCCTGTTCGCGCGTGATCCGCTGTCCGGCGTTGATCGGCTCACCGGTCGCCCCCGGAACTTGGCGCGTCACCAGCGTTTCAAAGGCAATCCACGGGTTGACCGAAGGCACGACCGGCCAGTCCGATCCGATCACCACGTTCGCGCCGCTTTCGATCACATCCTTGATCGGCCATAGGCGCTTCATCCGTTCCGGCCCGACAGCTGCGGCGATGTCGACTGAAGTGATCGGCGTGGGCCACCAGATGTAGGGCGAAAGCTCCCAGGTGAAGTTCAGTTCGCGCCCGCGCGGCACGTCGGCCTGGTCGATGAAAGTGTTATGGCCAACCTCATGGTGCTGCCCGGCATAGCCATTGGCCTTGCGCGCAGCTGCAATGGCATTAGCGGCTTCGCGCACCGCGCCGTCGCCCGCGGCATGGAACTTCACCAGAATGCCCTGCCGGTCAAATTCTGTAAGCGCAGGAAACAGTACGTCTTCGGGGACCAGCTTGAGGCCGGTGTTGCCTGCGCCGCCTTTTGCATCATGCGCATGCGCATCGGCGCTGTGCGCATAAGGCTCGATCATGGCGGCGGTGCGCCCTTCCAGCGGCACGCCATCGAGGAACATCTTTACGCAATCCAGCTTCAGCCGCCCGGTGCTCCATGCCTGTCGCTGCACGATCAGGCCCTCGCTGTTGCCCGAATTCGGCCCCCAAACGATGCAGCCGCGCGCATACTGCTTCAGCCCGCCACTGCGGGCATAGGCCGAAAGCCCGCCCACCATCTCGCTCCGCACCGCTGCATCGGTAAAGCCGATGATGCCGTAGGACAGCATCTCGTCGGTCGCCACTTTCACAGCGCGGGTCTGATCTTCTTCCGAGACTGATGGCACGTACTTCTCGATGGCGCGCGATGCCGTTTCGCGCAGAACGCCGGTCGGCTCGCCCTTCGCATCGCGGTCGATCACGCCGCCATCGGGGTTCGGAATTCCGCGCCTGATCCCGGCTATTTCCAGAACTTTGGAATTCACCCAGAGGCTGTGCAGGCTTTCGTCCCACAGCATTACGGGGTTGTTCGGAGCGGCTGCGTCCAGCAGGCGGCGATGCTGTTCCCCCTTCTTGAAGGCGGCACCCACCCAGCTGCCGCCGCTGATCCATTCGCCGGGCTTGGCCTTTGCCGCACAGGCTTTGACCGCGGCGACAATTTGCTTTGCCCCTGCACCTTGGGCAAAACGGCAGGAAAGTTTGTCGCGCCCGGCGAAATAGGTGTGGACGTGCATGTCATACAGGCCCGGCATCAGCGTGCGCCCGGCAAGATCAATCCGCTGTGCACCTTCCAGCGGCAACTTCTCGATCTCTGCCACCGATCCCACGGCAACGATCACGCCCTTGGCCACGGCTACGGCCTGCGCGGTGCCTGACGGGGTCAGCACTGTCCCGTTGACAAAGACCATGTCGGGCCGGGGACCATCAGAAGAGGTGGCCACGGCACCATCGCCTTGCGCCGAGGTTGGGACCGAGGCCAGCGCCATGGCGCAGACCGCAGCGCGGGAAAGAAGAGAACGGGCGGCTGGTCGGATCATGGCGATGGCTCCTTTGGCCAGCATCAGGCGCTGGATAATGGCGCGATCATCCTCTCGCGCGCGCAACAGTTTAGGCCAAATGCACGAGGCAACGGGCTTGGCCAAAACGGCCAATCTCCTGTTTTGGCATTGAAACAATAAAGCAATTCGCCAAACGTTGCAGCCTATGGCCTGTCTGCTGCGTTCATCTGTGCAATCCGGGGCTCATGCGGCATGACCGGGCCGACGATCTCTGTCGTCGTCATGCGCCACATCGCCCATTGTCTGGACCTTGCCGGCTATCCGCCCGAACCACTGCTAGCCGAATTCGGCATCCTGCGCGAAAGTCTCGACAATACCCGGGCGATCATGCCTTTGGCTGATTATCTGGCGTTTTTTGAAGCGGCAGCGCAGCGTGCGGGCAATCCCTTTCTTGGTCTTCAGGCCGGAAGATTGGGTGGGGCCGACAGTCTTGGCGCATTGGGCTTCCTGTTCTTCAGCGCGCCCACGTTGTGCGCGGCGCTGACCGGGTTTGATACCTACCTTGGCGCGATTCAGGAGGCGGTGCGCAATCGCTTCACCGTGGCCGCCGGAATCGCCACCTTCGAATATGCGCTGACAGACCAGGCACTGCAAAACCGGCGGCAGGATGCGGAGTTCTCGCTCGCGCTGATGCACACCTTGTGCCGCAGCTTTGTCGGGCCGGAGTTCGAACTGGTCGAAGTGCGGTTCGAACATTCCCGGCAAGGCAACCCCCGTCTGCACCGCGATCTGTTCCGGTGCGAGGTCTATTTCGATCAGGAAACCAATTCGTTCTCGTTCGAGGAGTCTTTCCTGTCCCGCCCCGGCGGCGCCATCGATCCCGGGCTGTTCCCGATCATCGAGGAACATTTGAAGCGCAGCGCCGGGGAAGCCCTGCGCAGGCATGGTCTGGTGCGCGAGGTGCGCCGGTTGCTTGAGCGCAGCGCACTCGACGAGGCCATAACGCTTGAAAGCCTGGCAAAGTCACTGGGCGTTTCGGTCGCCACACTCAACCGCGCGCTGAGGACAGATGGCCTGCGATGGCGCGATCTGGTGCATGAGAGGCGGATGAGGGCAGCCGCCCGTCTGCTGCGCCAGAGCCAGCGCGACATTGCCGAGATCGCGCTGGCCGTCGGCTTTGCCGAAAGCGCCAGCTTTGTGCGCAGCTTTGCCCGCCATTACGGAAAAACGCCAAAACGCTATCGGGACGTGAGCGCGGATTGAACCTGGCGGTCGCCAGTGCTGTAAACACGCTCTCCACCGATCCACTTTTCCAGCACTTTTGTGGCGTGGACTTGTGTGATCGGTACCGCAAAGGGGTTGCGATCAAGCACCACGAAATCGGCCATTTTGCAGGTTTCTAGAGATCCGGCCAATTGCCACGATCCGCCCATCACGCACGGCCAGTGATATGCGCCAGCCTTGCGGGGTATAGACCTTGGCGTTGGTGAACAGCACCTCTTTGCATGGAACTGAAGTTCATCTCATAAATTCTTCGTCATGCTGAACTTGTTTGGTGCATATCCCCTTCGGCAACGTAAGCCCTTAACCCCGTCACCCCGGACTTGATCCGGGGTCCATTTCTCCCCAGGCACTGGCGGCTTGAATGGAGAGATGGACCCTGAAACAAGTTCAGGGTGACGAAAGAGGGATGACGTATGCAAACGG
>JADYXV010000121.1 GCA_020853995.1 Novosphingobium sp. | reverse complement strand
GGCCTTCCGCGCGGCGGATTTACCTATATCTCGGATATGCAGGCCAGCCAGTTTTCGCAGGAAGCCAAGCTATCAGGATCGGTGGGCAACGGGCTGATTGATTACGTTGCCGGTGTCTATTTCATCAACGAAGACGTGCGCACCGATTATGCCGATGTGCTGGGCACGGCGGCGGCCCCCAATGCCCTGCTGCTGGCCGACCGGATCATGCGCAATTCGACCGAAGCCATCGCCGGATATGTGCAGGCAGATGTGAACGTCGGCCCGCTGAAATTCACAGGCGGCATCCGCTATACCGATGAAACCAAGACGTTTTCGCTGCGCGATAATCGCGCCATCTGCCAGGTGGCCACGCCGCCTGCGTCATGCCTGTTCGATGCCAACCTGATCGTGCCTGCCAATGGCTCGACCGTGCCGGCCCCGCTGGCCATTCCGCGCCGGATCGATACCAAGCTGTGGACACCGCGCTTTGCGGTAAACTTCAAACCCTCCAATGATGTGCTGGTCTATGCCTCGGCCACCAAGGGCTTCAAATCCGGCGGCTGGAACGCGCGCGAAACAGCGCCATCGCGCTTCCTGCCTTTCGGGCCGGAACGGGTGTGGAGTTATGAAGCGGGCTTCAAGGCCGATCTGTTTGATCGCAAGGTGCGCGCCAACGTCACCGTGTTCCAGGTTGATGTGTCCGATCAGCAAGTCCTGTCCGGTCTGATCAATCCGGCAACCGGCGGCTTGTCATTCATCACCCGCAACTTTGCCGATTATCGCAATCGCGGGGTTGAAGCCGAGTTCACGTTTGCGCCTGCACGCGGCGTCGATCTTTATGCCAACATCGGTTATTCCGATGACAAGTACATCATGAAGCAGGGCCAGCCTGCCACCGACATTTACGGCATCCAGTCGGTCGAGGCGCAACTTGGTGCATGTCAGGCCGCACTGGCGGCAGGCAAAGTTGCAGGCGGCGGGAATACCCCTGCAACGCTGCCATCCATCGCCAACTGCGCATCGGGCATTGTCAACGCCACCGGCGGCCTGGCCGAACCTGTGCGGACGCCCGATTGGTCGGTCGCGTTCGGCGGCAGCTACACGATGGATCTGGCCGATAGCGGCTGGACGTTCGTGCCGTCCATTTCGGCCAACTGGCGCTCCGAGATGGAAACCGCCACGGCCAACTTCTCGATCTACTCCGGCGCGATCACAGCGGCGCAGGGGACGTTTCCAAACAATCCGCTGGGCGGTGAATTCATCGCCGGCTCTTACAGTGGGCCCGCGTGGGTGGTTAATGGTGGCGTTGCCATCGTGGCGCCGGAAAACCGCATGCGCGTATCGCTCGAATGCAGCAATTGCTTCGACAATGTGCAGGTGCAATCGGCGTTGGGCAATTACAGCTATTACAACCAGCCGATGATGTGGATGGTGCGGGCCAAGTATAATTTCTGATCCGCAACATCTCCAAACCAATGAACGGACAGGCAATGGGCGGCGCGACACAACAGAAGGGCGAGTTCCGCGCAGGGTGGAAAATCCTTGTAGCAGGGCTGGTCGGCGTCGCGTGCGGGGCATCGCCTGTCCCGTTCAACGTGATCGGCTTTGCGATTGACCCGATCCGGCAGGAAACGGGGTGGTCCATCGCCGCGATCAGCCTTGGCTTCACCGTATTCGGCGTGGTCGCATCGCTGCTCGCCCCTGCCTATGGCTGGCTGTCCGACCGTTATGGCGTGCGGCCGGTGGCAATCTGGTCAACCGTGGGCTTTGCCGCATCGTTTGCCTGTGTCGGCCTGATCCCCACCACGCATATAGGGTGGTTTTACGGCGCGTGGTTCCTTGTCGGGCTGGTAGGCATAGGATCAACGCCAGTGACGTGGAGCCGCGCGGTAAACATGTGGTTCCGCAAAAGCCGGGGCCTTGCGCTCGGTGTCCTGTTGCTGGGCACCAGCATTTGCGCGCTGGTCGTGCCGCGCCTTGCGGTGGCGGCGCTGGAACAGTGGGGCTGGCGCGGCATGTTCCTGTCGCTGTCGCTGCTCCCCCTGCTGGTCGCCACTCCGCTGGCGCTGGCATGGTTCCGCGAACCCCGGCCCGAAGAAATCCCCTCCGCCGCCGCGGGCAATGAACTGCTCAGCGGCATGACATTGCGCCAGGCCATGCGCGACCGCCGGTTCTGGACACTGTGGCTGTCCATCTCGCTCGTTGCCATCGCTTATGGCGGCGCGCATGTGCACATGCCCAAAATCATAGCGCAGCATGGCATGTCGACCAAGGACGCAGCGGGCGTCATGGGCCTGATCGGCGTGGCGTTGATGACGGGGCGGATCGTCACCGGCTGGCTGTTCGACAGGTTCTGGGCGCCGCTGGTGTGCTTGCCCATCCTGTTGATCCCCGGCCTTGCCTGCTGGATGCTGACCGGCTCCAACGCCAGCGAGGCCACCGTGCTCAGCGCCGCCTTCATGCTCGGCTTTGCGGCAGGGGCCGAAGCGGATGTCATCGCGTTCCTTGCCAGCCGCTATTTCGGCCTTGCCCATTACGGCAAGATCTACGGCATGCTCTATATGCCGTTCGGCATGCTCGCGGGCTTATCGCCCGTGCTTTATGGCTGGGTGAAGGACACCACCGGCACTTATGACAACATGCTGATCATTGCTGCTGTCCTGTTTGCAGTGGCTGCGGGCCTGCTACTGACAATGGGCCGCTATCCAGATCTCACCTTGCCTGCGGAGACCCCGGCATGACCGCCGCCCTGTTAGACCCGATCCTTGGCGCCACATCAGCAGGCGAACTGGTCACCGATCCTGCGCGGACCGACCTCTATCGCCACGATGTCTATGCCACCGGCCCTGCCCCGCTGGCGGTACTGCGCCCGACCAGCGTCGAAAGCCTTGCGCGCGGCGTTGGCGCTGCCACAGCGGCGGGCATCGCCATTGTACCGCGCGGCGGCGGGCTGAGCTATACCGGCGGCTACCTTGGCCCCGATGCGCCGTTCGTGCTGGTCGATACTGCGGCGCTCACCCAAATCATCGACATCAACGAAACCGACATGACCGTGACGGTCGAATGCGGGATCACCTGGGCCGCGCTGGCCGCCGTGCTGAAGCCAAAAGGCCTGCGCGTGAAGGCATGGGGCACGCTATCGGGCATTAACGCCACGGTCGGCGGCGGGATGAGCCAGAACGGCGTGTTCTGGGGCGCGGGCAATGGTACCGTGGTGGATAGTGCCATATCGTTCGATGTCGTGCTGGCCGATGGCACGGTGCTGACCACCGGCAACCCGTTCTTCCGCCCTTATGGCCCGGACCTCACCGGCCTGTTCGCGGCTGATTGCGGCGCGTTCGGCATCAAGGCGCGCGCCACCTTGCGGCTGGTGCGTGAAGGGCCGGCCTTTGCTTATGGCAGCTTTGCCTTTGATACGCCCGAAGGCGTGTTCGGCGCGATGGGCGCGATTGCGCGCGAGGGTCTTGCCAGCGAATGCTTCGGCTTTGATCCGTTCCTGCAAAGCCAGCGGATGAAGCGCGATAGCCTGACATCTGACGCCAAAAGCCTGGTCAACATGATGAAGGCGCAAGGATCGGTGTTCAAGGCGCTGAAAGAA
Source organism: Novosphingobium sp. (assembly GCA_020853995.1). GTDB lineage: Bacteria > Pseudomonadota > Alphaproteobacteria > Sphingomonadales > Sphingomonadaceae > Novosphingobium. Next base: position 719 of record JADYXV010000121.1, on the reverse strand, counting down.
GGCGCAAAAGTGGCGATGGCGGGCCGCTCGTTCCTTGATGACGTGCCGTTCTCGCTCCACGTCATCACCGAACGCCGCCGTCAGGCCGATGCCGATGGCGACATGGCCGAGATCATCCGCATTGTCGAAAGTCTTGGCGGCAAGGCGATTGAAAACACGATCCCCAAAATCCTGCGCGCCAACCCCTTCCCGCCAGTCAATTCGATGGTCGGCCCGGCGGGCGAACGCTGGGTTCCGGTCCACGGCTTTTTGCCGAGCAGCAAGCTGGTGGAAGGCTGGGCCGCGATCCAGCAATTGTTTGCCGACAATGCCGATGAAATGGCTGCGCATGGCGTGCAATCGGGCGCATTGCTGGCCGTGGTCAGCAATCAGGCATCGCTGATTGAACCGGTGTTCTTCTGGCCCGAAGAACTGAACCCGCTGCACCGCCACGCAGTGGAATCGGCGCATCTGTCAAAGCTCAAGGGCTTTCCCGCCAATCCCGCCGCTTCGGCATTGGTCGCGCGGCTGCGGGGCGAGCTGATTACCTTGTTCCAAAGCCTTGGCGCGATCCACGTGCAAGTGGCGCGGTCCTATCCGTTGAAAGAGGCCCATCAGCCAGAAGGCTGGGCTGCCTTGCAGGCGCTGAAAAAGCAGCTTGATCCCAAAGGTTTGATGAACCCCGGCGTTTTGGGGTTGTTGTAAGAAGAAGTGAAGTGCCCACCCCCAGCCCCTCCCGC
>JADYXV010000120.1 GCA_020853995.1 Novosphingobium sp. | reverse complement strand
TCATCAGGTGCAAATCCGTTTGCCTGCATTGCGGCGGGCATTGCATGTCTGTGGGGCCCGGCACATGGTGGCGCAAACGAAGCGGCGCTCAACATGCTGAAGGAAATCGGCACGCCCGACCGCATCCAGCATTACATTGATCGTGCCAAGGACAAGAACGACCCGTTCCGCCTGATGGGCTTTGGTCACCGCGTCTACAAGAACTACGATCCGCGCGCAACTGTGATGCAGTCAACCGTTCGTGAAGTCTTTGCTGCGCTTAACGTGCAGGATCCGCTGTTTGAAACCGCGCTGCGTCTTGAAGAAATCGCGCTGAGCGACCCGTATTTCGCAGAGAAAAAGCTGTTCCCGAATGTAGACTTCTATTCAGGGATTATCCTGTCGGCCATCGGATTCCCGACGACGATGTTCACCGTTCTCTTCGCCCTTGCCCGTACTGTTGGTTGGGTGGCGCAGTGGAACGAAATGATCAGCGATCCAGGCCAGAAGATCGGCCGCCCGCGTCAACTTTACACCGGCCCGACGGCGCGTGATTACGTCCCTTTGAGCGAGCGTTGATCATCATTTAAGGACTGGCGGCGATGGCGAAACTCCTGAAGGTTTTCGGTATCGTCGCCGTCATTATGGGTGGGCTTTGGATCGGACAGGGAACCGGCCTGATCCTGTGGCCCACGTCCAGTTTTATGTTGGCGCAGAGACAGTGGGCTTATGTCGGTGCCGGATTGATGGCTTTGGGCCTTCTGGCAATCTGGCGTGGTTCAATGCGCCGCTGATCGGCTTATCTGTTCAGCTTTGGCCGGAATGATCCGCCGGCAAACTCAAGATAAAGCACGCACCGCCATTATCAGCGGGTTGCACAATCAGGTCGCCGCCCATGGCACGCGCCAACTTGCGCGAGATATAGAGGCCCAAACCGCTTCCGCCGTCGCCACTGCGGCCGAGCCGCTCAAATTTTTCAAAAACCTTACCGGCGTGTTCCACTGAAATGCCAATGCCTTCATCGGTGACCGCAAGCCAAGCCCATTGGTCATCGCCACCCACATCAATTGAAACGGTCGTATTGCCAGGAGTATAACGGATGGCATTGCCGATCACGTTCAAAAGAATCTGCAACACACGACGAAATTCACCGATGGCAGGCGCACGTTCGTCTGTGTGCGGCGTTACAATCGTGATCGAGCGCTCTTGCGCCCGTACTCCAAGTATTCCGGCAGCACGCCTTGCACAATCAGCCAGATCAATTTGATCAGGTGAAGGGTTAAAGGCTGCATCCTCTACGGTTTCCAGATCGGATAGGTCCTCAACCAATCCCAGCAAGTGCCGCCCGGCTTCTGCAATATCACCGGCATAACCAGCATATTGATCAGCCAATGGCCCCGCCAGACGTGTTCGGATCGTTTCAGCATTGGCGACGATACGGTTGATCGGCTGACGCAATGCTGGTGCCAGATTACGACCAAGCAGCCCTTTGAAATCCGGTAGTTTGAGTGGCGTCGGCTCTGCGGTAATGCCAGAGGCAATCACAGTGTCTGCTACCAACAGGAGTTCAAACCCGCCCGACCGTAATGGCAGTAACCGCGCGCGCCAACTGCGGACAGATCCCGGAACATCAAGTTCAGAATCATCCAGCAAGCGCCAGTGAAGCGGCTGATGATGCGAACTGCCCCACAAATTCACCAGATCGGTCCAATAACGGCCAAACCCCTGACGCAGTGCCGTGTTGAAATCTGCAAGATCGCTCGCGTCAACCATCCCGGAAATCACGCGCTGTTCGGCATCGAGAACAACATGCGCTTCGGCAAGCTGGCGCAGCAGCGCTTCTGCGGCTCCTGTTTCATCGGCTTTCCACGCATCGGCGGCAAGCTTCCATTCCGTGATGTCGATTGCAGTGCCATCTTGGGTCGGCGCGACATTGGCACGAAAAGAAACAGGTTGCCGATCATCTTCGATCGTCAACAATGCTGATAAGGGAACGCCCGAAAGGCGCACCTTGCGGACCAGCGCAAACAGGCCAGGCAAAGCTATGGTTCCGGGAAAACTGCCCCCAAGACGGACTTGCAAGGCTGCAAGCGTTTCGTCTGCTTCGACCAGACGATCAGCCCCGTCACAGCGGGCGCGGATAGGCCCGGCTGCGGTCATTGCGGCGATCCCGTCATATCAGCCCGCATCGCCAAATTGCGATGATCCAAGTAGCGCCATCGCACGATCCGGGTGCAACTGCGCCAATCCTTCAGGTAGGGCTACATCCGGATGAAGCGCGCAAAACGTGTCGATCAGACCATCTTTGCCAAGTCCTGCAGCGACCAGAGAAAGCGCAAGCCGGGGCATCTGGCTTTCTGTCGTACACATAATAGCAGTTTCACGCGGGAGACCTGTGCCCATGCCCAACGCCGTCAGGAAAAGCGCAACGCCGGAATTTTGCAAAGCCAAGGTGGCTGCCGGTTTTGCACCAGTGGCCGAGATAACATAGGCTAAAAGATCAAGCCGGGAGGCGGTTTCGCCCCGGACCTTGCGCAATATTCCTTCAGAAAATTCTGCTGCGGCAACGCCTGCAGGATCATCCGCCACATAGGCATGCATGGTCATGAGTGCGATATGATGAAGATCGCCCGGCAATTCGGCCAAAGGTATCTGCATTCGGCGGATAGCTTGTCCAAAACGCGCCTGCGCCGCCAAAAGGTTCATACCCCGCGCCGCAAGATCATGATCCGGCGAAGCGATAACGTCTTGCAGCAAAGGGGTCAGAACCGGATCGATGCCAAGCCTGCCATGCAGCTTTTGCGCAAGTTGCCATTCTACTGCCAGCATATGCAGATGATTTAGCAGCGCCTGGTTGCCTGCCAGAATATCAACCATTCCCGGCCCTGCCTCACGCGCCCAAGCCGCCGCATCGCTGTGCCCGGCAGCTTCGCCAAGCGACTGGACCAATTGGCGTGCGATATCGGCAATCATGCCGCGAACGCGCGCGATGACTTCATCGCTAAAAATCGAACTGTCGTCGTTGCGCAACAAATGCCGCAGGATCGGTCCCATATGGACCATGACCTGATCCGCATGGAACAAGTCGTCTTTTAGCAACGTCTCGATTGCGCCGGAGTCTATGCCGGTAGTTGCGGTCAATGCCATGCCCAACCCTTAACCCCGACTGGTTAACTGCGGGTTAGGCGAACCCTTTGACGGGGGCTGATTTCCACTTTCATCATTGGCAAATTTCAGTGCCAGCAGAGATGCGCCAATCAGGGCGATGACGGCCAAACCAATCATGACATCAAAAGGCAGGAAAACGCTGGTCAAAGCCAGAGCAATCCCGATTATCAGACGATCTTCGAACCATCGCCCCCAGCGGTTACCGGACAAAGCAACGGTCAAAAGCCGAAGCGCAAAAATCAGCAAAATCGGCGCAAAGGCGCGCAATCCCCAGGGGGTAGCAGGCAATTCGCTACGCCAGGTGGCCAGCACGATGAAGCCTAGATCAATCATTACATGAAAAATCTCGACGCTGCGCCGCGCAAGGCCGGACGCCAGTAACGAATCACGTTCGACCTGGCCAAGCAAGCTCGCGACACGCTCGACCAGCCAGCCAAGCCCCAAAAGTGCAAATCCGGTTGCGGTATTTCCCAGCCAGCCCAAGCCACCACCCAGCAACCCCATTAAGCCTGCGGCAAGCCCGACAATTGCCGGACGTGTCCCGGCATGGAGCATGGCCGGACCAAAGCGCCGGACAATGGCGATAGCCACCGTATTGCCCGCCGAACCGGATTTCGAACCGGCACGGGCAGTGTGCAAGCGAAGCCAGCGCCGTTCAATATGATGGGCTTCGTTTTCATCGCGCACAATGTTCCAGCGCCCATCATCCAGCAGGGCCGATGGCACGGGGCGCAACGTGATCCGCGCTTGCATTGCAAGCCGCAAGAGCGCTGATTGGACATTCCATTCGGGCGGCAAATCGGCAAGTGCAGCCGCCACGCGCCCCGGAAACCGCATTGCTGCGGCAAAGGCATTGTTTATGTCGATCCGTTCAAAGCCGAGCGGCAGTGCCAATTCGACGGGCAATGTCAACAACCCCGGCCCTTCTTCGAGCAGATTACGAAGCGTGTCCGGCATGGCCAGCAAGCCATCGCCAAGGACGAACACATCGTCTTCAGGCTGGATCAAAGGAACCAAGGCCCGCGCGGTGGCGACGACGTGGAACTGCGCGTGTCCAGCTTCAACAACATGCTGTAAAGCAACAAGTTCACCGCTGATGCCTTCGGCCATCACAATGATGCGCTTGCACCCCAGTGACAGAGCAAAACCAATTTGATGGCGCAGCACCGATCGCCCGCCAATTGGCAGGCTTCCTCTTAACGCGCGCGGGCCACCCGCGGCATTCTCAACCAACGATAAGACTGCGATCCGCAAAAAACTCTGCCTCCAACGGTAACATCGTAGGGGCTGGAGCGCCTGCTGCCAAGCACAGCGACACGTTAACTTTGGGGAACCCCAGTACGATCAGGGGGTAACTGTCAGATCAATGAGCATCTGATGCAGGCGGCGAAGCACGGCCCGGTCTCCCGGCACAGTTTCCAATGCTTCTTCTGCAAGGGACAGGAGTCCATCGGCATGAAAGCTGGCGGCAAGCCCCTTCAGTCGCATGGCTGCCACCTGCCAGTTGCCATCACAACGGGAGCGACCCAACAGATCGATCTGCCGTTCGGCGCTTTCGATGAAAGCTGCCCGCAATTCGCGGATCAGCTCGGGATCGTACCCTGCTGCTGCGGCAAGGTTCGCGTCTAAAGATCCACCTTCATAGGCCATTTGTCACCGCTAAAGGCCGAAGTGTTAAGGCGGGGTTTATAACTTGAATGAAATCGTGATAAGCTCCGCACCATGAACGGGGGAACACGGATAATTCCGATCGATGGCGCCGAACAGGACGCCGGCCAGGCCGAGGCTTTCGCCGAGACCGTTTTTGACGGTGGCGCATCGCTTTCGGCTTCGTCTTGGACGGTTGACGATGAAATCGTCGAACGCTCGCCTGCCACAGATTTCAGTTGGATCGGCCCAGTCTTGGCGATGGTTGCGGTCGTCGTGTGGAGCGCATTTTTCGTCTGGGCAGTGATAGTACCGTCCAACAATGTAATTGCCCCCCAACAGTGGGCCGCATGGGTTTCCCAATGGGCAATGCCGGTGCTGCTCGTGCTTATTGTTTTGCTTGTCGCGATGCGGACAAGCAAACGCGAGGCTACCCGCTTTGGTGACATATCGCTATCATTGGCGCGTGAATCCGCACAGCTTGAAAAACGGCTGTCCAGTGTGAACACGGAATTGTCGCTCGCCCGTGATTTTATTGCCGCACAAAGCCGCGACCTTGAAGCGCTTGGTCGCATTGCCGTGGATCGCTTGTCGGGAAGCGCCAGCAAGCTGGAAGAACTGGTCTCGCTGAACCGTCAAAGGGTGGATCAGATTGGCGACGTTTCGGCCAGTGCACTGGAAAACATGGAAAAGCTACGCAGTCAGCTTCCGGTAATCGCCAATTCAGCCAAGGATGTCACTAACAGCATTGGCAATGCAGGCCGCACGGCACACTTGCAACTTGAAGAAATGGTGGCCGGTTTTCAACGCCTTAATGATTTCGGGCTGGCAAGTGAGCGGCAAGTCGCATCTGTGCGCGAACGCGTGCAGGCATCGATCGACCAGTTCACGCGAGCCAGTGAAGAGTTGGCGCAATTGGCCGAGGGCCGGTTTGAAGCGCTGTCAGCCCAGAGCGCCGAGCATGCATCAATCATCGCACAGACAGAAGAAGCCGCCCTTGCATCGTGGAATGAGCGGACGGACGCACATGCAACGTCACTGCGCAATGCGTTGGCCCAGTTGGGTGCGGAACACGAAGCCTTGCTGGGACAATCGGTTGAGCGTTTGGCGCAGTTCGAAGAGACCGCCGGTTCGCTCACAGCCATGCTTGATCAGCAAGCGTTGAAGCTTGACGAAGAACTCGCGCGGCGCCGTGCTGCTGCCGAAAATGCAGCAATGGAACATGGCCAAGCACTCAACCAGCGCCTTGGCGAGATTGACAGCGCCATTGCACATCGCCGCGCTGTGATTGAAAAGGCTGCGCTTGATGCAACCCAAGCACTGGCAGCAAAGCTTGCCGAGGTTGACCAGGCGATCGAAACACAACGCAAAAAGCAGGTGGCAGACGTTGCCCAACTTGCCCAGACCTGTGACGAAATCAGCAATAAGGTCAGCACCTTCTCTGATGTACTTCGTAATTCGGGCGAAGAAGGTAATAAAGCGGTTGGAACGGTTGAGAAGGCTATTGCCGATATCAATGCCATGCTTTCCGACATGCGTCGGGCAATGACTGGCACGGATACCCAGATTAGCGACCTGACCGATTCTGCGGTTCGTCTGCTCGAGATCATTCAAGCCGGCAGCGATCATACCCGGATGCAGATGCCCGAAGCACTGCGCAGCACAGAGGCTGGGCTTAAGGGCTTGGAAAATCGCGTGTTCACATTGCGTGATACCTTGCGCGAAGCTGGTGATGGCGGCCGTGCGCTGTCCGAAACTGTTGGCGGCGTACACAGTGAAATTTCGTCGACGCTTGAAGATTTGCGCACTGCACAGACAACCTTGGCCGAGACCAAGCAGGATAGTGCTGCACTTTCAGAGCAGATCGAACAGCGGCTTAACGGGGCAATCGCCAGCCTTTCGGACGCGGTCCGCAAGGCCGGAACCGACCTGCACACCAGTACCGCCAAGGAAATTGAAGCATTGGCAGCGCAGTTCGGCGAAGAGAGCAGCGCCGCGATCAGTCGCGTTATGCAAGGGCGGGCTGCCGAACTGATTGGTCGCCTTGAACAGGCGATTGATGCTGCCGCTTCTGCAAGCCGGGAAACGGCTATCCAGATGCGTGACCAATTGACCTTGGTCGACGGACTTGCCGGCAATCTGGAAGCGCGCGTAAACCGTGCGCGTGAACGGGCAGAAGAGCAAGTGGACAACGAGTTCGCTCGCAGAGCCGCCCTTATCACCGATTCCCTCAATTCCTCATCCATCGATATTGCCAAAGCATTGTCGACAGACGTCTCCGAGACAGCTTGGGCCTCTTATCTGCGCGGCGACCGGGGTATCTTCACACGCCGTGCCGTATCGCTACTGGAAACGTCGGAAGCCAAAGCAGTGCAAGCCCATTATGAGGCCGAGAGCGATTTCCGTGAACATGTGAACCGTTACATCCACGATTTCGAAGCGATGTTGCGCCAACTACTTTCTACCCGTGATGGCAATTCTCTGGGCGTGACGCTGCTTTCATCCGATATGGGCAAGCTCTATGTCGCACTGGCACAGGGGATCGAACGGCTTCGCACTTAATGAAAATCACGTGATTTCGGGATGATGCGGACGTCGCGCGGGTGGGCGCGCATATTGGTGCCGCGTTCCGGAATGGGGCGATTGCATTCGTCCGCACGCGCAATTTGCGGAACAAGGCATTCGGCATCCGATAGCGCATCAAGCCTTGCGCTGGCGTCAGTCAGATGCGTGGCGATGACGTGAATCACCTCGTCATCGTATTCAACACGCCCGCGCACTTCCATCAGCCGTGATCCCATGATCACCTTGCGCTGCTTTTCCATAAGATCGGGCCAAATCACCAGATTGACGACGCCGGTTTCGTCCTCAATCGTGATGAAGCAGACCCCCTTGGCACTGCCCGGCCGCTGACGCACAAGAACGACGCCTGCCACTTGCACATTCGCACGGAATTTGTGGTTTCGAAGATCGGCCGCGCGCACAAAGCCACGGTCACCCAATCCTGCACGCAAGAATGCCATCGGATGGGCCTTCAATGACAGGCGATGCGTTTGATAATCGGCAACCACCTCTTCTGATAGCGGCATCACCGGCAGCACCGCCCTCACCCGCTCCTCCCCCTCGGACCGTGCGGTGGCGGCGGCAAACAGCGGCAATTCCTTGGCCGCCACAAGGCTGCGTGCGTCCCACAGCGCTTGCCTGCGCGAAAGGCTGATTGAACCAAACGCATCGGCTGCGGCAAGCCGCTCTATCAGCGCAGGCGACAAGGCAGCGCTCTCTTTGAGAGCGGCCACATCGCGGAATGGGCCCTGCTCTGCCCGCGCGGCTACCAGCATGGCGGCTGCATGTTCAGGAAAGCCATCAACTTGCCGTAACCCAAGCCGCAGCGCCTGCCCGCGCTGCTCCAACGTGCAATCCCATTCGGAATGATTGATATCGACCGGCAGCACTACAACCCCGTGCTGTGCCGCATCGCGCACGATCTGTGCCGGCGCGTAAAAGCCCATAGGTTGCGAATTGAGCAGCCCGCAGGCAAACGCTGCAGGATAATGGCACTTCAGCCACGACGAAACATAGACAAGATGCGCGAAACTGGCTGAGTGGCTTTCAGGGAAGCCATATTCGCCAAAACCCTTGATCTGATTGAAGCAACGAGCAGCAAAGTCAGGATCATAGCCGCGCTGCACCATGCGCCCGACCATCATGTCTTCCAGTTCATGGACCATCCCGCGTGACCGGAAAGTGGCCATCGCCTTGCGCAGACGGTTGGCTTCAAGGCTGGAAAACTGTGCCGCATCCAGCGCAATTTTCATTGCTTGCTCCTGGAAAATCGGCACGCCCAAGGTCCGCGCAAGGATTGATGTCAATTCGTCGGGTGGCCCGTGTTCCGGACCCGGTGCCGGTATTTCTACCCGCTCCTCGCCCCGCCGCCGCTTCAGGTACGGATGGACCATATCACCCTGGATCGGACCGGGCCGTACGATCGCAACTTCGATCACCAGATCATAGAAACAGCGCGGGCGCAGGCGTGGCAGCATGTTCATCTGCGCACGGCTTTCAACCTGAAACACGCCCAGCGAATCCCCCTTGCATAGCATGTCGTAAACCGCCGGGTCCTCACGCGGGACAGTTGCCAACGTCAGTTCGCGGCCATGATGTACGGCCAAAAGATCAAGGCATTTGCGGATGCACGTGAGCATACCGAGCGCCAGCACATCGACTTTGAGAATGCCGAGCGCTTCGATATCATCCTTGTCCCATTCAATGAAACTGCGCTCTGCCATCGCGCCATTGCCAATCGGCACCGTTTGCGTCAGCGGGCCTTGAGTAAGGATGAAACCACCCACATGTTGTGACAAATGCCTTGGCATACCAATCATTTGTTCAGCCAATTTCAGAACCCTTCGCAAATGCGGGTCCATTGCGTTCAAGCCGCTTTGTGCGACATTGCGCTCTCCCACTTCATGGCCCCAACTGCCCCATACGGTACGTGCAAGAGCGCCGGTGACATCCTCGGACAAGCCCATAGCCTTGCCCACCTCGCGGATCGCCATACGCGGGCGATAGTGGATCACGGTCGCGCACAAGCCCGCACGATGGCGGCCATAGCGGCGGTAAATGTACTGGATGACCTCCTCGCGCCGCTCATGCTCGAAATCGACGTCAATATCCGGCGGCTCCTTGCGCTCTTCGGAAATGAAACGATCAAACAGCAAAGCGTGCTTGGCCGGATCGACCGAGGTTATGCCAAGGCAGAAACACACCGCCGAATTGGCCGCTGACCCGCGCCCTTGGCACAAGATCGGCGGATCACAGTTTCTGGCAAAATCAACGATATCCTTGATGGTGAGAAAGTAAGTCGCAAGATTTAGCTTGGCGATGAGATCAAGTTCGCGCCGCAAAGTGTCGCGGACACTTTCAGGCACACCCTCCGGATAGCGCTCGTCGGCCCCGCGCCATGTCTGCATTTCCAGCCAGTCTTGCGGATCGCGTCCATCAGGGCAGATTTCCTCGGGATATTCGTACCTTAACTCGCTCAAGTTAAAATGACAGGCATCGGCGAGCTGCCTCGCGGCGACAATCGCATGGGGCCAGCGTTGAAACAGCCGCACCATTTCTTCGGGCGATTTCAAATGCCGTTCTGCGTTGGGCTCCAGCAAAAGTCCGGCGGCGGCAACGGTCGTCTTATGGCGAATGGCGGTCATCACATCCTGCAACGGACGACGTTCAGCCACACTATAAAGCACATCATTGGTCGCCAGCAGCGCCAATCCATACGTGTGCGCCAGCTTGGCTAACCGCTCAATCCGGATAATATCATCGCCGGAATGAAGATAACTTGCAGCCAAATAGCCGAGAGTGGGCAGCCTGTTGACAAGGAGGGGGATAAGCTGAGGAAAAGGCACGGAACGGCTGTGGAAATCCTGAGCAAAACTCTCTTGATCCTGCCCCGGAAAGACTACGATGTTGCTTTCAATATCAAGCGTAAATGATTGATCCAAATCACGTGGTGGAACAACAACCAGTTGCAACCCTTCGGTGTGTTCTGCCAGCATCGCGATATCTATCTCGCATACGCCTTTTGACTGCCAGGTCCCGTCAAGCCGCGCCATCCGTCCTGCGGAAATCAAACTGCACAAGCGCCCGTAGGCAGCGCGGTCTGATGGATAGGCAAGGAAGGTTAGTCCTTCGACTGTTTCGATCCGGCAGCCGATGACCGGGCGCAACTGCGCCGCCTCCGCCTCGGTATGCAGCCGGACAATTCCGGCCAGCGTATTGACGTCAGCAATGCCAATAGCATCATAGCCAAGCCTTCGGGCCTCGGTGACAAGGTCTATCGCATCAGACGCGCCACGCAGGAACGAAAAGCAACTGGCAAGTCCCAGTTCGACAAAGGCGGCGCGCGGCGGTGCTGCACCTTCGAAAGGCTCAATATGCCGGCGATCAGGGGTAAGCGGTGGTTCGGGCATCAGGCACCGCTCAGTGCGAAAGCTCTGACACCCGCGCAGCTACACAGCGCAAGTCATTGGCAAACTTTTGTTCTTCTTCAGC
>JADYXV010000119.1 GCA_020853995.1 Novosphingobium sp. | reverse complement strand
CTCGCCAAGGACTTCGAGAAGACCATCGCCTCGGCGACCGCATGGATCTTCATCGCTTCAATCCAACTCTTCACACGCCGCATCGCAAGATTATGAAATCACGCCGGATAATTTTGAATCAGACTCTAAACGCAGCCACCATTGCGGTCAGGTCTGGCCGTCCCGGTGCAGAATCTGCGTGGTGGGTGCTGTGTGCCATGCTTTTTCTGGCACTGATTGCGCTTCGTCTTTCAGGACTGGAAGAGCATTTCCGAACGCTAACGCGCAACCTGCTGCGCCAGGACGGGATTTACGAAATGCGGCGCGATGCACAGGCGCCGCTGAGTGTTCTGGTGATTTTGGGCACAGCAGGAATGGTTGCCCTGATGGCGCGCCTGCACCTGAAAACGCGGCGGGGATCGCCCTTGCGATTCATCGCTCATGCGCGGCTTGCCGTTGCCGGTCTGTGTGGCCTTATCACACTGCGCGTCATATCATTCCATTCGGTTGACGGGCTTTTGTACGGGCCGGCCAAACTGAATTGGCTGATTGATCTGGGATCAAGCCTGATCACTGGCTGGTGTGCTTATCGCTATGGCCGGATTGCCCGCATGCCGCGCAGCCAGCGTTGAAACGGTCAGCAGGTATCAGGCATCAAGCCGCAAAGCCTTGCGATAGGCTGCGATCAGGGGTTCAATCTGGTGGCTCCAGTTCAATTCGCTTTCCACGCGGCGGCGTCCGGATGCGCCCATGGCTGCGCGCTGCGCGGGATCTTCCAGCAGTTCAAGGATCTTGTCGGCAAAGTCGACGGGATCGTTTGCCAGTGCATAGAGTGACGCGTCCTGTGCCGAGAAGCGGCCTTCGGTCACGTCAAATTGCACGATCGGCTTTTCCAGCGACATATATTCCATGATCTTGTTCATGGTCGACTTGTCGTTCATCGCATTGACGCGGTCGGGGTTCACGCCGACGTCCATCGTGGAAAGCACTTCGAACAGGTCCTGATCAGGTGCGCGCCCGGTAAAGTGGACAAAGTCGGCCAGCCCCTTTTCCGCAACCGTTGCCTGGAGTTTGGCAAGGCTTGGCCCGCCACCGACGAGGCAGAACTGGATATCTTCGCGCGCCTTGGTGCGGACAATGTGTTCGACGGAATCGATCAGCAGATCAATGCCTTCCTGATCGCCCATCACGCCGACATAGCCGACAAGATAGGTGCGCCCGTTTTTCCAGCTTTCCACCGGAGGCACGCGCTTTAACCGGCTTAGGTCTGGGCCGGAGCGCACCACAAACACTTTATCCGGGTCCATCCCGCCGCGCTCGATCGCGATTTTGCGGTACGAATGGTTGGTTGCCATTGATACATCTGCCGCTTTGAACGTGAGCTTTTCAAACAGGACCATCAGTTTCCAGAAGAAGCCGCGCTTATTGAATTTGGCCTCGTACAGTTCGGGATTGATATCGTGATGGTCGAAGATGTATTTCACACCGAACAGTTTGAACGGTAGCGCCACAAGAAAAATCAGGTCTGGCGGATTGCAGCCCTGGATCACATCGATCCCGCGCTTGAAAAAGATTTTCCAGGCCAGCACCGTTTCCCAGAACAGCGCTGCGCCATATTCCAGCAGGAATCCCAACGCCCCGCTTGCTTCGATCGGCAGGGGATGGCGATAGATGTCGATGCCGTCGATGACCTCGAAGCGCTTCTCATAGCCTTTGCCGGTGGGGCAGATGATCGCCACTTGTGCCCCTGCGGCCTTCAGCGTGCGTGCTTCCTGCCACACGCGCCGGTCAAACGGCAGCGGCAGGTTTTCGACCACGATCAGGACTTTCTTGCCGGCAAGCGGGTGCCCCGGAATTTCGGTCGGAAATTCATAATCTTCAACAAGGGCCGTCATGCAATCGCGCTCACATCGATGACCCGGCTGGCGGTAACGTCGATATCCTTGATCAGCCGGTTGGTGGCAATCACCGCGCTGTAGCGGCGCGATTGCGCGGTCGACCTGTCAACCAGCAGGCCATCAATGGACGGCAGGATGGCATAGGCATAGCCAAGGTTCTGGCCGACAAGGCTTTCCGGCTTCAACTGGGGGTCGTAAATGTCCAGCGCGAACCCTGCATCCAGCAGCTTGCGCGCCATGTCCACCGCCGGACTTTCGCGCAAATCGTCCGTGTCAGCCTTGAAGGCAAGGCCAACCAGCAGGACCGGCGCACCGGGTTCCAGATCTTTGGTTACTTGCAGGAACTGATGATGTTTGTGGGCATCGTTGCTGCGCAGCAGGGAATCAAACAAGTGCGTCTGCGATCCGGTATCTGCCGCAATATGTTGCAGCGCGCGCACGTCCTTGGGCAGGCATGATCCGCCGAACGGGCCACCGGGCCGCGTATAATAGGGCGATATGTTCAGCTTGGTGTCCGACACGAAAATCTGGTGAACTTGCCGCGCGGATATGCCGATGTTCTGGCACACGCGGCCCACTTCGTTGGCAAAGGCGACCTTGACGGCGTGCCAGGTATTGTCGACGAACTTGGTGATTTCGGCCTCGCGAATGCCGACATGGAATATCGGCGCTTCAATGCCTTCGTGCAGCGCCACCATCTTTTCCGATGGAACGCCGTCAATCGTGCCCAGCACAATCTTGGGCGGATTGAAGTAATCCTCGATGTCTGTGGCTTCGCGCAGGAATTCGGGGTTGTAGACCAGTTCGATCAGCCGGTCCGACGCCTCGCCAAGCAGCGAACGGAAGATCGGCAGGATCATCTGTTCGGTCGTGCCGGGCCGCATGGTTGACCGGTACACGACCGTCAGCGGCTTGGTGCGGTCAGGTTTGATCGAGGCCGCAATCGCGCGCGTTACCTGCACAATGTAGCTCATGTTGTGTGCGCCATCGACGCCGCTTGGCGTGCCGACGCAGACAATCGCGATGTCGCAATCATCCAGTCCATCGCCGATCTCTGTCGTTGCCTCAAGCAGGCCGTCAGCACGCGCTTTGGCAATCAGATCGTCAAGGCCAGGCTCATATACCGGCGACTTGCCGGAATTGAGCGTTTCAACTTTGCCCGCGCTGACATCGATTCCCAAAACGCGGTGGCCTTGGCTGGCAATGCATCCTGCCGCTGTGCAACCGACATAGCCGAGGCCGAGAATGGCGATCTTCAAAGTTTTCTCCTGAAGGCAATCAACACCCTCAATCCGGACAGATTTTCGTCTGTCAGGAGGGTAAATCCATTTTGAACTGGAAATACCCTAGCAATCGGATCTATATTCCGCAACGCAATATGACCCTGACAAGTGTCCCGATACTGGTACGTGACACTGGGCTGCATGGTCCGTCTTTCAGGGGAGCAGCATGATTCAGGACCGGAAAAAGTCAGGCTTTCCAGCAGGTTTGCAGCTTGCCTTGGCATTTATCGGCGTTGCGCCTTTGGCCCTGCCTGCCCAAGCTGCGACTGATGTAGCGCGCGATGTCTGGCCCGTATTGCTACGCCGCGATCTGGCCCGCGTCGGCCATGTCGAATGGCGTTTGCGCCGCGCTGCGGGTGCGGCCTGTCCGGTGCAGGCCCCGGATGTTGGCGTCGTCCTTGATGATCGCGGCGCATATCAGAAACGTGATTGGCCATTGCTCGCAGCCACGGTGAAGATGGATGAACATCCGGCTGTGGCCAGTGTCGCGCCGGGCAGTCCGGCCGATCTCGCCGGTGTACGTGCAGGTGATGAAGTCCTTGCGCTTGATGGCGTATCTGCTGAAACGATCATTGCCCGCCGTCCTGCAGGAACGGTGGTGGCCGATGCGCTGCTGGATGAAATTGCAAGAACCGCGCCGGACAAGGCCGTGGTGTTTGACTTGCGCCGTGCAGGAGCGGTGCTGCAATTTTCCGTGGTTCCTGTCCGTCATTGCGCGGTCAGACTGGTGCTGTTCACCGACCGCTCAATCGAGGCGCACAGCGACACCCGCAACGTCGCCATTTCGACCGGGATGCTGGCGTTCGCGCGTACCGATGACGAACTTGCGCTGGCTGCCGGGCATGAGATTGCCCATGTTATCAACGGGGATCGCCGGGGTGCGCCCGCCAAAGTCCGCCGGGGCATGGAGGACGCCGCGGACGCGCTCGGCCTGCGTTTGATGGAGTGTGCGGGGTATGTGCGCGCTACGGGGATCACGCTGTTCGAGCGTCTGGGAAGCCGCGATTGGCTCGGCTTTTTGCGCGCGCGCACCCATCGTTCGTGGAAGGATCGGACGCAAAGCCTTCGCGCGTTGCCGCCGGCTACCGCCTGCCCTGTCGCGGCACCCTAAAATGCGCGGTCATGCACCAGCACGACGAGCGTGTTCATGATGATCCGGATATCGCGCCAGATCGTCCAGCCATCCAGATATTCAAGATCGGCTTGCAGGCGGTTGGCAAGATCGGTTTCGGTATCGGTCGCGCCACGCAGGCCGCGCACCTGGGCAAGGCCGGTCAGGCCCGGCTTCAACGAATGCCTGAGCCAATAGCGGTGATCGACCTCCCAGAACAGCTTATCGCCCGCAAGCGATCCGATCGCATGGGGGCGCGGGCCGACAATCGACATTTCACCGCGCAAGACATTGAAAATCTGCGGAAGTTCATCAATGCTGGTGCGGCGGATCAGGCGGCCGATCCGTGTGATGCGGTCATCATCCTTGCTGGCGGAACGCGCTCCGGCGGCGTCCAGTTTTTCAACCCGCATCGAGCGGAATTTGAAGATCGGAAAGAACCTGTTGCCGCGTCCGGTGCGCTTCTGGACGAAGAACACAGGGCCGCCGTCTTCCAGTTTTACAAGAGCGGCAACCAGTATCAGCAATGGCGACAGTGCCAGCAATGCGCCGCCTGCCAGCGCCAAATCAAGCCCGCGTTTGATCGCCCGCGCGCGAAAGCCGAGCGGACCGCTGGCCACGATCAGCGCGCCATAACCGCGTTCACGCCGCGCGCCGATGACACCCAGATTGTTGACCTCGGGCTCAACGATCTCGCCCGAAACGTTTGCGCTTTTGAAGACGAGCGCCCAGGCCGCGCGACTTTCGCGGGGGCAGGAAACCATCACGCGGTCCATGTTCATCATATATAGGCCGAGCCGGTCCATCATGTGCGGATCGGACAAATCGGGTGCCAGATGATGCTCGCGCGCGTCGATATGATGGGCATGGGGAACCTGCAAAGGTGCGCCGCCATCATCGATCAGCAGGATGTTGATGCCAGCCTCGCCGCAGCGGGCCTTGATCAGCGGACGGATCATCCCGCGATACCAGACCAGCAGCAGCATCGCGATGACGAGGCCAAGGATCGCAGAGACGCGCGAGAAATCGTCCGTGCTTTTGGTGGCAAAGCCCACAAACAGCAGAACGCTTTCGGCGCCCATCAATGACAAGACGGCGCGCGCCCTTGCGAAGTTGGTCCGGCGCAAGGCTTGCAGCGAAAAGGCCTGCAAACTTAGCGCGATGGTCCAGTAAATCGGGAGCAAGACCTGCCCGTGAACCAATGACGATTCATCCAGAAAGCGGCCAAGATAAAGCCAGCTTGCCAAGCACAGCCCGCCGAAAATGGCGGCGCAATCGAGCAGCATCATGGCGATGTATAGCTGTAGCCTGCGCTGTTCCAGTTGTGGCGCAAGCGGGAGCGTTATTCTGCGCCGGTCTTGCGACTGGCGTATCTCGCTCAAAGGGACGTGCTTGGTCATCACGTATCTCGCCGTCAAATGCCACTAAAGCGCGCCTTTCGGCGGGCTTGTGTCCGGAGAATCCGGAATCGGTGCGCTGACCCTTTTTGCTGCACCGCGGTGGAATACCAACCGTTTTGGACATATCAAGCTCGAATTTCGACTCAAGTGATAAAGATCACCTGGTCTTGCGCAATCTCATTGCGCACTATCGCACGGCAGCACGTGCAATTTCGGCCAGCCCTTGCGCCAACGCCAGTTCACCGTTGCGGCTGTCCGATATCAGGGTGCGATGCAGCATGGTCAGCCGTTCTGTCAAACGGACCAGCCTTGCCCCGCGCCAGCGGCGCAATTGCGCCGTCAGGTCTGTGCGGTCACGGAAGAAGATCCGGTTTGACGAAACTTCCTGCTCGATGAAGCTGTTAACGTCGCCGCGTTCACCCATGCGCGCGGCAAGCTGTACCAGTTGTGCCGCACGGCGTTCAAATGCCAGCAGCAAGCCGACAGGATTAAGGCCCATTTCGCGCATCCGCGCCAATTCGCCCGGTAGTTTGCGCGCGTCCCCGCCCAACACCACGTTGACCAGCGGCATCAGGCTATCATCTTCATTTATGGCGCAAATCTCGTCGATGGCCGCAGCAGTGGCCTCACGCGGTGCCTGCGGTGAGGCATCAAGAAACAGCGCCAGCTTCTCGATCTCGCTGCGTGCCATCCGCGTGTCCATGCCCGATGCGCGCGCAAGGCGTTCGGCAAGGCTTCCGTTGATATTGACCCCGACGGCATCGCCCATGTCGCGCACGGCATCGGTAATGGATTTAAGATCAGGCGGATAGAACATCGCCACCATCACGCCTGGCTGACTGCCCAGCAATTTTGCGATGCGTGATTTGTCAGTGGCTGATGTTGCCACGATCAACACGGGCCAGCCGTCGACCGGGCTGGACAACAGCGTTTCCACAGCGTCGAAAGCATCATCGCCATTGGCGCGAATGTGGATTACGCGCTTGTCGCCAAACAGTGAAACAGAGCGGGCCTCGTCTGCCAGCCGCACAGGATCGCGTTTGAGTTCCGCGCCGCTCATCTCGACTTTTTCGGCGTCGCCCAACAGGTTGGCGATCCGGTTTGCGGCATCGCTGGCACCTGCTTCATCGGGGCCGCAGAAATAGAAGATCCGGCATTCGCGTGCCGCTTTTGCTGCGCTGCCAGCAAAAGTCTTCTGGTTAAGCTTCACGTGGCCTGCATCACTTTGCGTCGCGCAAGCGCACCGAAACGCGCGTCACGATCTGGTCTGCTACTTCCTGTGAAAGGTTTTCAAGCGCGGTCTGTTCGGCCGCGATGACTGCATATTCGCTGTTGACCACGTCAAAACCGGCGTCCGATCCTGCGGTCGCATCCAGCAGGACATTGCCGGTCGTCAGATCGACAAGCTGATAGCGCGCGCGCAGGGTGCGCCGTTCACGCGTGGTCGTATCATTGGATAACTGGCCCAGCCCCTCGACCTTGTCATCCAGCCGGATGTCGAGCCGGTAGCGCGCCGCGCCATTGTCCTGGCCTGCCCCCAAGCGGTCGGTCAGCGCGTTGCGCACCAGCCAGCCTGATTGCCCCTCGATCGGGCCAACGCTGACATCGGTCAGCGCGCGCGCCACACCGCCACTGCCGCCGCCTGCATACATCGGCTGCAATCCGCACCCGCCCAGCAGAGCCAGCGCAGCGAACAGGGCGAGGCGTTTACGCAACGAGGTTCACCAGACGGTCAGGCACAACGATCACCTTCTTCACTTCCGCCCCTTCCAGCGCACGCTGCACTTTCTCGGACGCAAGGGCAAGGCGCTCAAGCTCTTCTTTCGAAGTGCCCTTGGCCACCGTCACCGTATCGCGCAGCTTGCCTTTGACCTGAATCGCCACGGTCACTTCATCATCGACCAGAAGTGCGGGATCGACCTCTGGCCACAAGGCATCGGCAATCAGCCCTGCATCGAGGTTGGCAAAGGCCTCTTCGGCCAGATGCGGCATCATCGGTGCGACGAGCAGTAGCAGACTGCGGATGGCGGCGGTGCGGCTGGCCGAAGGCGCGGCCTTTTCAATCGCGCCGGTCAATTCATAGATGCGCGCGACGGCCTTGTTGAAGCCCAAGGCTTCAATATCGGATGCGACGGCAAACACGATCTGGTGCGTCTTGCGGTCGAGCGCCTTGTCCTCGCCCGCCGCACTTGCATCAAGCTGGCCGAACAAGCGCCACAACCGCTGCACGAACCGCGCGCAACCTTCGATTCCGGCCTCCGACCACGGCAAGTCGCGTTCGGGCGGGCTGTCCGAAAGCATGAACCAGCGGATCGCGTCTGCGCCGTATTTCGCCACGATCTCGTCCGGGTCCACCACGTTTTTCTTGGACTTGGACATCTTGATCACGCGGCCGACTTCGACCGCCGCGCCATCGGCCTTCAGCGTTGCGCCTTCGCTGGTGCGCTCCACTTCGCCCGGTGAAAAGAACACCGGCTGGCCGTTCTCAGGGTTGCGCCGCTCATACGTCTCATGCGTCACCATCCCTTGCGTGAACAGGCTCGCAAAAGGCTCGGTCACCTCGATCTTGCCGATTCGGGCAAGCGCGCGGGTCCAGAAGCGGGCGTAGAGCAAGTGCAGGATCGCGTGTTCGATGCCGCCGATATACTGTTCCACCGGCAGCCAGCGCTTGATTTCTTCAGGATCAAACGGGCGGTCGGCGGGCTGGCTGGCAAAGCGCAGGAAATACCACGACGAATCGACGAAAGTATCGAGCGTATCGGTCTCGCGCCGCGCCGCATGGCCGCATTGCGGGCAATCGACGTGCTTCCACGTCGGGTGCCGGTCCAGCGGGTTGCCCGGTACATCGAACGTCACGTCTTCGGGCAGGACCACGGGCAAGTGCTTCTTGGGCACCGGCACCACGCCGCACACTTCGCAGTGGATGAACGGGATCGGCGTGCCCCAATAGCGTTGGCGCGAAACGCCCCAATCGCGCAGGCGCCATACCGTCTTGCCTTCGCCAAAGCCGCCTGCCTGCATACGGTCAATCACCGCAGCCTTGGCGTCTGCCACGGCCATGCCATCAAGGAAGCCCGAGTTCACCAGAACGCCGTCGCCCGCTTCGGCTTCATTGCCGAAAGGTTTGTCCGCGTCGGCAGGGTCGCTGGCCACTACGCGCAGGATCGGAAGATGGTACTTCGTCGCAAAATCGAAATCGCGCTGGTCATGCCCCGGAACCGCCATGATCGCGCCGGTGCCATATTCCATCAATACGAAGTTGGCGATGTAGACGGGCAGGTCCGCGCCGGTGAACGGATGCTTGGCCGTAATTCCGGTGTCAAAGCCCAGCTTCTCGGCGGTTTCCAGTTCGGCTGCGGTCGTGCCGCCCTGCTTGCACAGTGCGATGAAATCTTGCGCCTCCGGGTTGTCCACCGCCACACCCTGCGCCACCGGATGATCGGCGGCCACGGCCACAAAGCTTGCTCCGAAAATCGTGTCGGGGCGGGTGGTGTAGACTTCCAGCTTGTCGCCGCTGGAAAGATCGAACGCGAATTGCAGGCCCTGGCTCTTGCCGATCCAGTTTTCCTGCATCGTGCGGACCTTTTCAGGCCAGTTGTCGAGCGTCGACAAGCCTTCCAGCAGTTCGTCGGCAAAGTCGGTGATCTTCAAAAACCACTGGTTCAGCTTGCGCTTTTCCACCAGCGCGCCTGACCGCCAGCCGCGCCCGTCGATCACCTGTTCGTTTGCCAGCACGGTGTGATCCACCGGATCCCAGTTAACCGTCGATTCCTTGCGGTAAACAAGGCCTGCTGCGTAAAGATCGAGGAACAGCGATTGTTCCTGGCCGTAATATTCCGGCTCGCAGGTCGAAATCTCGCGGCTCCAGTCAAGCGCGAAGCCCAGCCGTTTCAACTGCTTCTTCATGCTCTCGATGTTGTCGCGGGTCCAGCCGCCGGGGTGGACGCCCTTTTCCATAGCGGCGTTTTCGGCTGGCATGCCGAACGAATCCCACCCCATCGGGTGCAGGACTTCGTGGCCGCGCATGCGCTTGTAGCGCGCCAGCACGTCGCCCATCGTGTAATTGCGCACATGGCCGATGTGGATGCGCCCCGAAGGATAGGGGAACATCTCAAGGACAAAGCTGCGCGGCTTTGTGCTGGCGTCATCTGCGCGGAATGATTGCTGATCGTCCCACACTTTTTGCCAACGCGTGTCGGCAACAGCGGGGTCAAAGCGGTCTGGCGCGCGAGTGGCTGGCGGCGTTGTGGCAGATGCGGTCATGGACGCTCCTCTAGGCAGAGCAGCCATGACACGCAAGATTCGCCTTCAGGTGGGTTAGCCTGTGATCGAGGCTCGGCGCAGGTCGCGCGCTTTGGTCAGGATGATGTCTTCCAGCTTTTGCACGGTCACTGCCTGCACGGGGGCATCAACCCATTGGCCAGTCGTTGAAATCTGGCGGCTGGCGGCAACGCGCAAGGCATCGGCGCGCAGATCCTTGTCAACGATCGAAACCGTAACCTTCATCCGTTCGCCGGGGTTCTTGGGGTTGGTGTACCAATCGGTGACGATGACGCCGCCGTTGCTGTCAGTTTGCAGGAGCGGCATGAACGAAAGCGCATCAAGGCTGGCGCGCCAAAGATAGGCGTTTACGCCGATGGTCGTCACCTGGCTTGCGGCAAGGTCTGCCTTGGGCCGTTCTTTCTTGCCGCAGCCGGTGGCCAGAAGGGCCATGGCCCCGATCACGATGCCGCGAACGACCAAAGTGCGGGTATTGCGCGCGGTCTTGAAAGTCTTGGTCACTTGGTCACAGTCCTTGGCTTGGCGGCCTTGGGTAAAGGGCCGGCATGGCGCCGCCCGGTCACACAAGGCCGTATCGTGCAATACAGCGTTTGAAAGGCCTCTATCATCCCCGCGCGCCGT
The DNA here is from genome assembly GCA_020853995.1 of Novosphingobium sp. GTDB lineage: Bacteria > Pseudomonadota > Alphaproteobacteria > Sphingomonadales > Sphingomonadaceae > Novosphingobium. Next base: position 16,921 of record JADYXV010000119.1, on the reverse strand, counting down.
GCCGCAAGCACGATGAATGCGCAGGCATGGCTTGGTAGCAGATGTCCGCCGTGGCGCTGAACACTTGCTGAATGCACCATCGGCTGTGGAGTCTGTGCCACACTTGCAAAGGAAGAGTCCGAAAGTGGTGCAAGCTATGGAATTTTAGATACCGCGAGAGTAGAAGAGATAGGAGACATTCCGCGAGACTCAGCCATACAGGCTTTGCCGGACAAGGAATGTTTGAAAACAGCGTTGTAACACGGCGCTTTTCGGGGTCGAATCAGGTTTATCATGACGGGCATTGGCAACATTTCAAACGCAGCAGGCTCCAGGGGCCGCCGCTTGCGCACGCCATTTGCCGTTGCCGGATCGGTTGTCGTGGGCCTGCTTCTGGCACCAACTGTCAGCAGCGCTTTTTCCAGCGGCTTTGATACAACGCCCGTCAGCCTTGCGGCGCGCGGCGGTATCGGCTCGTTCACGCCAGCTTCGGTTGATGAACGTCTGGCCTCGCAAATCACCGTCCGCGCTTTGAAAACGGGCCGGTTGTTCCGCTTTACCCCGGCTGGCAATGAAACGCGCACCAACCGCGCGGTTACCGTTGCTGTCCGTCTTGATTCGCAAAGTGCGCGTGCTTTCTCGGTACGCAGCACATTGGCTGATGGCGCTGCACAGGCGGGCGCTTCGCCGGTGCGTATCGCGCCGATGGCTTACAATCTGGGAATGGCACGCGGCTTTGCCAGCTTTGCTGCACCTTCGTCATCATCGCTTCTTGACCTGCAGCGGATCGACATGCCCGATCTTGCAAAGCTTAAGCCGGTTGCGTCCGCGCCTTCCGCCCCGTCACGCTTTGCCCCGCGGGTTGAAATGGATGGCCGTGATCGTGCAGGCCGTGCGCCACGCACGCTTGAAGGGCAGGGTGATTACCAGCTCGATCTTGGCGGAAGCTACCGCCTGACCCGCAATCTGAATGTCACCGCCGGTGTGCGTTATTCGCCGGAACGTGATCGTCTTCTGCCACTTACAGATGGCAAGCAAGACAATCAGGCGGTCTATGTCGGAACACAATTCCGCTTTTAATAAAACGTTGTAGTTTCAATTTGCTGCTTTGCACCAATTCGGTGCTGCACTTGCAATATGCGGCATACTATAACTTGTAGCTTCGCGATCATCGACTTACGATAGACCTTCAAACGGGAATATTGGGAGCATTGATATGACGCGAGTTGCAGTCGTCACCGGTGGTAGCCGCGGGATCGGCCAAGCCATCTGTCTTGCATTGAAAGCGCAAGGACGCACGGTGGTGGCCAATTACGCCGGTAACGAGGAAAAGGCCCGCGCCTTCACTGCCGAAACCGGAATTCCCGCTTACCGCTTTGACGTGGGCGATCATGAAGCAACGCTTGAAGGGTGCGCACGAATTGCATCCGAAGTCGGACCAATCGACATCGTCGTGAACAACGCCGGCATCACCCGTGACGGTGTACTCCACAAGATGAGCTTCGATGACTGGAACGAGGTCATGCGCATCAACCTTGGCGGTTGCTTCAATATGGCCAAGGCAACATTTCCCGGTATGCGCGAACGCGGATGGGGCCGCATCGTCAATATCGGATCGATCAACGGGCAGGCTGGCCAGTATGGTCAGGTAAATTATGCCGCAGCCAAATCCGGCATTCACGGCTTTACCAAAGCCTTGGCACAGGAAGGCGCAAAGTATGGCGTCACGGTAAACGCCATTGCGCCGGGCTATGTTGATACAGACATGGTTGCGGCAGTGCCGCCGGCCGTGCTTGAAAAAATCGTTGCCAAAATTCCGGTCGGGCGTCTGGCCTGCGCCGATGAAATTGCGCGTGGCGTTGCTTTCCTCACCGCCGAGGAAGGCGCGTTCGTTACCGGTTCGACCATGTCGATCAACGGCGGACAGCACATGTATTGATGGTTCAGGGCAGGTGCCATCGCGCCTGCCCTACCTCATGCAGCCCAGCTCCGTTCTGCCATGACCATACCTTATCATCCCCCGGTCAAGCGCTCGGTAGAGATCGCGGGGCACAAAACCTCGATCAGTCTTGAACCGTTGTTCTGGGAAATGTTGCGCGGTGCAGCCCAGCGCGAAGGTGTGCCGATCAACGCCCTGGTGGCGCGGATCGATGCCGAACGAATCTCCTGCCCCACGCCGCCGGGTCTGGCCGGGGCTATCCGGATATGGCTGGTTGCAGCAGCATCAGATCAGGACGCAGAAGGTACAGGCGCTGGCGCTGATTGAGCCGGAGTGGCCGCTTCGGGCAGTTCGGGCAATTCACGCTTATCCAGCATTTCGGCCGCTGCATCCAAGGCGCTGGCTTCGTCTTGCGTCACCCCACCCGGTTTTTCCTCTTCGCTTGCGCTGCAAGCGGCCAGCATAAGGGCCAGAGAAAAAACGGGCAGGGCGCGCATTGGTCAGTGTCTTTCACGTGCGGATCGTCACCCGCAATTGAACTTGCTTATTGAGCAGGCTTTGCCTCGGCATCGCCTTCAGCTTCGGCAGCTTGCACAGCAGCGGCAACCGCAGCGGCATTGTTGGCCGTGTCGCGCACCGCGTTGGCTTCGGCATCAGCGGCTGACGAGGCATCAGGTGCTGGTGCCATAGGGGCAGCAGCCGCCGAAGGCTCCATCGGCGGCAGTTCATCGGCAGGCATTTCAACCGTGTCTTCCGATGCTGCTTCTGATGCATCGTCGGAACGGCCACAGGCCGTGATCGCAAGGCTGGCTGCGGCAACGATGGCGAGGCTGGCGTACTTCTTCATGAAACTTCCCTCTCATGGGTAACGCGTCCAAATGACGCATCAACCGCAAGCTTCCTTGCGGCACACATGGAGCGTTATTATCGGCGGGCACCGGTGAAGGCAAATGCATCCTGCATCACGGCTCTACGCGTTCCCTATAGCGCTATATAAAGCTATCTTTAAGTCTATTGACGGATATAAAGGTTTCCTTATATGGCTACGCTCATGAACATACACGACGCCATCCGCGCGCTTGATGACACAACGCGCCTGCGCATCATGCGTCTTCTCGCCAGCATGGAACTGGCGGTGGGCGAAGTGGCGCAAGTGCTCGGCCAAAGCCAGCCGCGTGTATCGCGCCATATCCGCATCCTGTGCGATTGCGGCCTTGCCGAACGGCGCAAGGAAGGTGCCTGGGTTTTCTTGCGCAGCTCGGTTGGTGAAGCTTCCGACAACCCGCTCGCCGCTGCCATTGCGCGCCTTTTGGCGGTGGCGGAACACGAAGATGTCGCCTTTGGACGCCGTTGTGCCGAAGATCGCCAACATCTTGATGCCATTCGTGCCGCGCGGGAAAGCCACGCGCTCGATTGGTTTTCGCGCCACGCCGAAGAATGGGACGAGCTGCGCTCGCTCCACATCGCCGATGGGCCGGTTGAGGCTGCACTGACCGAGATGCTGCTGGAGATGGCGGGCAATGGCTCGCTGGGCCGCCTGCTTGACGTCGGCACCGGCACGGGCCGCATCGCAGAACTGTTCGGTCCCCATGCCGCGCATATCGTCGCCTTCGACAAAAGCCCGGATATGCTGCGCATTGCGCGCGCCCGCCTTCAACATTTGCCTGCTGATAGCGTGGAACTGGTACAGGGTGATTTCGCGCAATTGCCGTTTGCGCCGCGCAGCTTCGATACGGTGCTGCTGCATCAGGTGCTGCACTATGCCCAGGCACCTGAAGCGGTTCTGGCTGGCGCTGCCCGCGTCACCGCGCCGGGCGGCCGCGTCGCCATTGTCGATTTCGCCGCGCATGACCGCGAGGATTTGCGCCAGACACATGCGCACGCCCGCCTTGGCTTTTCCGATGCGCAAATCGAAGCGATGCTGCTCGACAGCGGCTTTGTCCCGCATGCCACCCGCGCACTGGCGGGCCATGAACTTGTCGTCAAACTGTGGACCGGCATCCGCCGCGAAGACAGCGTTACCCAATTCGAACCCCGCCAGCTTGTCCGGAAAACCTGATAGATGAACGCCAGCTACGACCAGTTGCGTGAAGCGCGCACAGCCCTTGATACCCCGCTGTTTGCCGGGCTGCCGGGCGATATCAACGTCTCGTTCGAGTTTTTCCCGCCCAAGACCGATGCGCTGATGGCGCAATTGTGGGATGTGGTGGAAACGCTGGCCCCGCTGGAACCGCACTTCGTTTCGGTGACCTACGGCGCGGGCGGCTCTACCCGCGATCGCACCCACGGCACTGTCGCGCGGATCATCAAGGACGCCAAGCTACCTGCCGCGGCGCACCTGACCTGTGTCGACGCCACCAAGGCCGAAATCCGCGAAGTGGCCGAAAGCTATTGGGAAGCAGGCGTGCGGCACATCGTCGCGCTGCGCGGCGATATGGGCGCTCCGGGCGTGCCGTTTACCCCGCACCCCGATGGCTATGCCAATGCGGCAGAACTGGTTGCGGGGCTGAAAGGTATTGCACCGTTCGAAATTTCGGTCGCGGCCTATCCTGAAAGCCATCCGGATTCGCCAAGCCAACAGGCCGATATCGACAATCTGAAGCGCAAGCTGGACGCAGGGGCGACGCGCGCGATCAGCCAGTTCTTCTTTGAACCCGAAACCTTCTTCCGGTTCCGTGACAAGCTGGCGGCCGCCGGTATCGATGCGCCGGTTCTTCCCGGCATCCTGCCTGTTTCGAACGTAGCGCAAACCCGCAAATTTGCCGCTGCGTGCGGTGCTGCAATCCCGGCGTGGATGGATGGCCTGTTCGAAGGGCTGGATACGCACCCCGGATCGCGCCAGCTTGTTGCCGCCACCATCGCCGCTGAGTTTTGCCGCCGCCTCTATGCCGGTGGCGTCCGCGATTTCCATTTCTACACCCTCAACCGCGCCGAGCTGTCTTACGCGATCTGCCACTTGCTTGGCCTTCGCCCGACACGGCCCGCGCTGGAGAAAGCCGCATGACACTCGCCCCCTCAACGGCGCGTACCGCTTTGCTTGAACAGGCAAGCCAGCGCATCCTGATCACCGATGGCGCGTTCGGTACCGAGATCCAGAACTTCAAGCTGTCCGAAGCCGATTATGCGGGAACGCTGGGCCTTGCCAAGGATCAAAAGGGCAACAACGATATTCTTGCGCTGACCAAGCCCGAAGTGCCTGAATCCATCCACCGCGCCTATTTTGCTGCCGGTGCCGATATTGCCGAAACCAACACTTTCAGCGCCAACCGCATCAGCCAGGCCGATTATGCCGCCGAACATCTGGTGCGGGAAATCAACGTGGAATCTGCACAACTCGCGCGCCGCGTGGCGGATGAATTCACCGCGAAGGATGGCCGTCCGCGCTTTGTGGCAGGGGCCATTGGCCCGACCAACAAGACGCTGTCGTTAAGCCCTGATGTCAACGATCCCGGCTTTCGCGAGGTTGATTGGGACGGCATGGTGGATGTCTATGCCGAGCAGGTCCATGCGCTGGTGGAAGGCGGGGCGGACTTCATTTTGATCGAAACCGTGTTCGATACGCTGAACGCCAAGGCCGGAATCATGTCGGTCCGGCAGGTTGAACAGGCGCTTGGCCGCGAAATTCCGATCATGCTTTCGATGACGCTGACCGATCTTTCGGGCCGCAACCTTTCGGGCCATACGGTCGAGGCGTTCTGGTATGCCGTGCGCCATGCCAAACCGGTGACCATCGGGCTGAACTGCTCATTCGGGGCCACGCAATTGCGCCCGCATGTGAAGTCGCTCTCGGAAATCGCCGATACGCTGATCATGGTCTATCCCAATGCTGGCCTGCCTAACGAACTGGGCGAATATGACGAAATGCCGGCCACCACGGCGGGCCTCGTCAAGGAATGGGCCGATCATGGACAGGTGAATATCCTGGGCGGTTGCTGTGGTTCGACGCCAGCGCATATCGCGGCGATGGCACAGGCGGTTGCAGGGTTACCCCCGCGCAAGGCGCCGACGCCTGAAACCGCAACGCGGCTGGCCGGATTAGAGCCGTTCATCATGGCCGCGTGATCAAGTCCCCCTCCCGCTTGCGGGAGGGGTCGGGGCAGGGCGTGTTACTACGGCTCACCCCAGACCAGACAAGCCCTCCCCTAGCCCCTCCCGCAAGCGGGAGGGGAATTGGATTGTAGAAAATGACCACCAATTCTTCAGCCCGCTTCGTCAATGTCGGTGAACGCACCAACGTCACCGGCTCTGCCGCGTTCAAGAAGCTGATCCTTGCAGGCGACTACACCCGCGCCGTCGAAGTCGCGCGCCAGCAGGTGGAAAACGGCGCGCAAGTGATCGACGTCAACATGGACGAGGGCCTGCTCGACGCGGTCGAGGCGATGACTACGTACCTTAAACTGATCGCGGCAGAACCGGATATCGCGCGCGTGCCGATCATGATCGACAGTTCCAAATGGGACGTGATCGAAGCGGGTCTGAAATGCGTTTCGGGCAAGCCCATCGTCAATTCGATCAGCATGAAGGAGGGCGAGGACGCGTTCCTGACGCACGCGCGCAAGTGCATGGATTATGGCGCGGCGGTGGTCGTGATGGCGTTTGACGAGAAGGGGCAGGCCGATACCAAGGAGCGTAAGGTTGAAATCTGCGCCCGCGCTTACAAGCTGCTGACCGGCATCGGATTTCCGCCCGAAGACATCATCTTTGATCCCAACGTCTTTGCGGTTGCCACCGGCATCGAAGAGCATGACCGCTATGGTCTGGACTTCATCGAAGCCACTGCCGAGATCAAGGCGCGCTGCCCGCACGTCCACATTTCGGGCGGGCTTTCCAATCTGTCATTCTCGTTCCGTGGCAACGAAATCGTGCGCCGCGCGATGCACTCGGTGTTCCTCTACCACGCCATTCCGGCGGGCATGGACATGGCCATCGTCAATGCAGGGCAACTGGACATCTATGACCAGATCGACCCCGTCTTGCGCGAAGCCTGCGAAGACGTGGTGCTTAACCGCAAGCCCGCAGCGGGCGGCGATCTGACCGCGACTGAGCGGCTGATCGAGCTTGCCGAAAGCTACAAGGGCAAGGACGTGGTTGCCGAAAAGGCTGCCGAGGAATGGCGCGGCTGGGATGTTGTGCGCCGCCTTGAACATGCGCTGGTCAAGGGTATCGACGCCTATATCGTCGAAGATACCGAAGAAGCCCGTGCGGCGATTGATGCGCGTGGCGGCAGGCCCATCGAGGTGATCGAAGGCCCGCTGATGGAAGGCATGAACACGGTTGGCGATCTGTTCGGATCGGGCAAGATGTTCCTGCCGCAAGTGGTGAAATCCGCGCGCGTGATGAAGAAGGCCGTCGCGCACCTCATCCCCTATATCGAAGCGGCCAAGCAGCCCGGGGCCAAGGCCAAGGGCAAGATCATCATGGCGACCGTGAAGGGTGACGTTCACGATATCGGCAAGAACATCGTCGGCGTGGTGCTGCAGTGCAACGGCTATGAAGTGATCGACCTTGGCGTGATGGTGCCGTGGTCAACCATCCTCGATACGGCGCAGAAGGAAGGCGTGGATATCATCGGCTTGTCCGGCCTGATTACGCCGTCGCTCGATGAAATGGTGACTGTTGCCGAAGAAATGCAGCGGGCGGGCATGACCATCCCGCTGCTGATCGGCGGGGCGACCACCAGCAAAGTTCACACTGCGTTGCGCATCGATCAGGCTTATGAAGGCGCGGTCGTGCATGTGCTGGATGCCAGCCGTGCGGTGGGTGTCGTCTCGCAATTGCTGTCCGATACGCAGGCCGAACCGTTTATCAAGGCGACGGCGGCTGAATACCAGCACGTGCGCGATGCGCGCGCGGGCAAGGGGGCGAGCAAGCTGCTGAGCCTCGAAGATGCGCGGCTGAATGCCTATGCGCCCGACTTTTCCGAAAAGGCCCCGCCGCCCGAACAGCCGGGGCGGCATGTGTTTGAAGACTGGGATCTGGATGATCTGGTCGATTGCTTCGATTGGACGCCGTTTTTCCGCGCCTGGGAACTGGCCGGAAACTGGCCTTCTATCCTTGAAGACGAGGTGATCGGCGAATCTGCGCGCGGCCTTTATGCCGATGCCCGCGCCATGCTGGAAAAGATCGTCAGCGAAAAGTGGCTGACCGCCAAGGGCGTCGTCCAGTTCTGGCCCTGCGCGCGCCACGGCGATGACGTGGTGCTGCATCCGAATGACGATGAACTATCGGTTCGCCTGCCATTCCTGCGCCAACAGGTCATCAAAAGCCGTGATCGGGCGAACTTCTGCCTCGCCGATTTCATCGATCCGGCGGGTGATTGGCTGGGCGGATTTGCCGTGGGCATTCATGGCATTGATGAACACCTTGCCCGCTTCAAGGCGGACAATGATGATTATTCCGACATCCTGCTCAAAGCCCTGGCTGACCGTTTTGCCGAAGCCTTTGCCGAGCGCCTGCACCAACATGTCCGCACCACGCTGTGGGCCTATGCACCGGGCGAACAGCTTACCAACGAAGCGCTGATCCGCGAACAGTATCGCGGTATCCGCCCTGCGCCGGGTTATCCTGCGTGCCCTGATCACACGTTGAAGCCGATCCTGTTCGATCTGCTCGATGCGCCCAACACGGCGGGCATCACCTTGACTGAATCGCAGGCAATGTTGCCTACATCGGCGGTATCAGGCTTCTACTTTGCGCATCCTGAACGCCAGTATTTCGGCGTTGCCACCATCGGGCGTGACCAGCTCGAAGATTACGCGGGCCGTCGCGGCATGGATGTGCCGGTGATGGAACGCTGGCTGCGGCCCAACCTCGATTAAAGGCTCAGGAACATTCCCGCCAAGGCGGCGCTCATCAGGTTGCTGAGCGCCCCTGCCACCAATGCGCGCATGCCCAGTTTGGCAATGATCGGGCGTTGATTGGGAGCAAGGCCGCCAGTCACCGCCATCTGGATGGCGATAGAGCTGAAATTGGCAAAGCCGCACAGCGCGAACGTGACGATGGCGACGGTATGGGGGGATAGCGCGGTATCCTTGCCCAGTTCGATGAACGCGACAAATTCATTCAGCACGATCTTGGAGCCGAACAACCCGCCTGCCTGCATCGCTTCGGCCCAGCCATCTGCACCCAGCAGCAGGAATACAGGCGCGAAAACATAACCCAGGATCATCTGGAAGGACAGTTCGGGCGCGCCGAACCAGCCGCCGACCCATCCCAGAATGCCGTTGGCCAGCGCCACCAACGCGACAAAGGCCAGCACCATCGCGCCGACTGCTACGGCCAGCTTCACGCCGGTTTGCGCGACCTGGCTGGCGGCCATGATGATGTTGGCGGGGCGCTCTTCCTCGTCAGAGGCAAGGCTTGGTTTGACGTGGGGGTTAGGCAATGCCTCGCTGCCCACTTCTGCCGGTGTGGGCGGTTCATCGGGCATCATCAGCTTGGCCATGAGGATTCCGCCGGGAGCCGACATGAACGCCGCTGCCACCAGATAATCGATGCGGATGCCCATGCTGGCGTATGCGGCAAGGATCGTCCCGGCAACGCCTGCCATGCCCACGGTCATCACGCAGAACAATTGCGACGGGTTGAGCGCGGCAAGATAGGGCCGGATCACCAGCGGCGATTCGCTTTGCCCGACAAAGATGTTGCTGGCAGCGCACAGCGATTCAACTTTGCTGATGCCGGTCAGCTTTTCAAGCGCGCCGCCGATCCAGCGGATCACCAGTTGCATGACGCCAAGGTAATAGAGGATCGAAATCAGCGCGGCAAAGAACACGATGACGGGCAGTGCCGAAATGGCACAGCTGGTGCCGCCGATCGCAGGATCAGCCAGCGGCCCGAACAGGAACGCCACGCCCGCGCGCGCAAAACCGAGCAAGCCTTCAACCCCGCTGGCAGCGCCTTGCAACAGCCGGTTGCCGAACGGCACGTACAGCACCAGCGCGGCAAAGCCTGCCTGCAACGCAAAGGCTGCGGCCACCACGCGCGGGCGAATGGCGCGGCGGTTGGTCGACAGGGCAAAGGCAAGCGCAAGGATGAGCAGCATCCCGAGCAGACTGTAAACGACACGCATCGGGTGGGACCAGGCTCCGCGACTAAATTGGTTTCAGGCGATCCTAATAGCGAATTGGCGCAAGCTGAAAAGCGCGCTATCGGCCTTTGATGCACGATAACGCCGCCCCAGCGCCCGCAATCCCCCGTTCTTTGTTCCTGCTTGCCCTGTTTTATGGCGGGATGGTCACGCTTGGTGGAGTGTTGGGGGCCAAACAGGTTGCGCTTGGCCCCCTGGCGGTTGAGGCGGGAATCTTCCCGTTCCTGACGCTTGTCGGCATTTCCAGTGGCGTTGCCGAACTGCATGGCAAAATGGTTGCCGACAGACTGGTGCGTTATGGCTTCCTGCCGCTCGCCTTCGCCATTTTCCTCACGCTGTTCGTGCTGACGCTTCCCACTGATCCGGGAATGTATGAACCGGCCAAGGAAGCCTTCCCGATCGTGCTGGGCCAGTCATGGCGCATGATGTTGGCCGGCATTCTGGCCTATGGTGTGTCTGTCACGCTTAATGTCTGGATATTCAACCGGTTGCGTGGCGCCGTGGGGCGCTTTCTGGCAGTGCGCGGCTTTGTTGCGGCGGCCCTTTCGCAAATCGTGGATACCCTGATCTTTATCTCGGTATCGTTTTACGGTGTGCGGCCGATCATGGCGCTGATGGCCGGGCAGATGCTTGCAAAAGTTGTTCTGTCGGCGGTGCTGATACCGCTGATCATCGCGCTTGTGCTATGGATCGGGCGCAAGCTTGATTCTGTAGAGTAAACTACCCGATCCCCGTTCAGTCTGGAACGCACAGCCAATATTGGATTTTGCACGCTTTGCGCGTAAAGGCGCGGCCATGACTCAGAACCACGATCCTGCGATGCTCGCCAAGGCCGAAACGCTGACCGAGGCACTGCCTTATCTCCAGCGTTATGCGGGCAAAACGTTTGTCGTCAAATATGGCGGCCATGCGATGGGCGATCCCGAAGCCGCGCGCGATTTTGCCGAAGACGTGGTGCTGTTGCAGGCAGTGGGGATCAACCCGGTGGTGGTCCACGGCGGCGGTCCGCAAATCGGGGCCATGCTGAAACAACTGGGCGTGGAATCAAGCTTCATCGATGGCTTGCGCGTGACGGACAAGGCCACCGCAGAAGTGGCCGAAATGGTCCTTTCGGGCAAGATCAACAAGGAACTTGTCAGCTGGATTGCACAGGCAGGCGGCAAGGCCGTCGGCATTTCGGGCAAGGACGCAGGGCTGGTTACCGCCACCAAAGTGGAACGCACCACCAAAGACCCCGGCAGCAATATCGAAACCGCCATCGATCTTGGGTTCGTGGGTGAACCGTCGGAGATTGATCCGTCGATCATCTACACCGTTAGCGCGGCGGGCTTTATCCCGGTGATCGCGCCGATTGGCGTGGGCAAGGACGGGCATACCTACAACATCAACGCCGATACGATGGCGGGCGCGATTGCAGCGGCATTGGGCGCATCGCGCCTGTTCCTGCTGACCGATGTTCCGGGCGTGCTGGACAAGGACAAGAACCTGCTCACCGACCTGCGGCCTGCCGACATCAAGCGGCTGGCCGAAGACGGCACGATCAGCGGCGGGATGATCCCCAAGCTGGAAACCTGTGTCCATGCGGTTGAAGCAGGGTGCGAGGCGGCGGTCGTGCTGGATGGCCGCGTGCCCCATGCGATGCTGCTGGAAATCTTCACCGCACAAGGCGCGGGCCCTTTAATTCGCGCCTGAACCAATTCTCGCCTAAGTGTTCGGGCGTAACACTGCTTGTTGCGCCCGTAGGGGCTCTTGTGGCTGGAGGAGCAGGTCGGTTAGAAGCAGATGCCGCCCGCTTGAAGGATAAAGCGCCATGTTTTTGTACACTCTGATTTCGATGATCAATTACCTTGTGAACATCATCGTGATCGTGGTGATCGTGCAGGTCGTGCTCGGCCTGCTGATCTCGTTCAATGTCGTGAACATGCACAATTAGGCCGTGGCCGCCATCTGGAAGGCGTTGAACGCCATTCTTGAACCGGTCCTGCGCCCGATCCGCAAGATCCTGCCCGATACCGGCGGGATTGATTTCTCGCCTATGGTGCTGATTATCGGCCTTAACCTGCTGATGATCCTGCTGGGTGGCATCGCCGCTTCCAGCGTCGGGGCTTGAGCCACTTTTCCAAAAACGGGATACTGCAATGACGGCTGCTGTGATCGACGGTAAGGCTTTTGCCGAAGGCTTGCGCGCGCGCGTGGGTGGTCTTGCGGCAGCGTTTGAGGCGAAGGCCGGACGCAAGGCAGGCCTTGCCGTGGTGCTGGTGGGCGAAGACCCTGCCAGCCAGGTCTATGTCCGCTCAAAAGGCAAAAGCACCGTCGAAGCGGGCATGAACAGCTTTGAACACAAGCTGCCCGCCGATACGACCGAGGACGATTTGCTCGCGGTAGTTGCGCAATTGAATGCCGATCCTGCGGTGGACGGCATCCTTGTCCAATTGCCATTGCCTGCGCACATCGACGAACAGAAGGTTATCGCCACGATTGCGCCCGACAAGGACGTCGATGGCTTTCACGTCATCAACGCAGGCCGCCTTGCGGTGGGGCAACCGGGCTTTGTGCCCTGCACGCCGCTGGGCTGTCTGATGCTGCTGAAAGACCGGCTGGGCGATCTGTCAGGGCTGGATGCGGTGGTGATCGGGCGGTCCAACATCGTGGGCAAGCCGATGGCGCAATTGCTTATCGCTGAAAGCTGCACCGTCACGGTCGCGCACAGCCGCACGAAAAATCTGGCCGAAGTGGTGCGCCGCGCCGACATCGTTGTGGCCGCTGTGGGCCGTCCCGAAATGGTCAAGGGTGACTGGATCAAGCCGGGTGCCGTGGTGATCGACGTGGGCATCAACCGCGTTGCAGGCGCCACAGAGGGCAAGACGCGGCTGGTGGGCGATGTGGACTATGCCTCGGCTGCTGCGGTTGCATCGGCAATCGCGCCCGTCCCCGGCGGCGTGGGACCGATGACCATCGCGGTCCTGCTGCGCAATACGCTGGTGGCCGCTTATCGCAACGCCGGGCTGGAACTGGCTGCGGACGCTGTTTAGGGATTGAGGCGCTTCTTTCCCCTCCCTTTGCGGGAAGGGTTGGGGGTGGGCATAGCGCAGGCCATCGTCTAGTCTGCGCCGCATGAAGCGCTTTATCCCTATCGCATTGCTCACCCTTACAGCTCCGGCCTTGGCGCAACCTGCCCCGGGAGCGGCTCAGGGCCGTCCTCAGCGCGCTTATGCCAACCCCAGCGCGCTCATTGCAGCAGACATCGCCTTTGCCCGCCTTGCGCGTGAAAAGGGGCAATGGACGGCGTTCCGCGAAACCGCCGATGACGCAGCAGAATTGTTTGAAGGCGGGCGGGTGCTTGCCAAAACGGCGCTGAAGGATCGCAAGGACCCCGCCAACCCCAACCAGTGGGCCCCGCGTTCTGCATGGATCAGTTGCGATGGCTCTGCGGGCCTTACCTTTGGGGGCTGGCAGAGTCCGGGCGGCAGCAACGGCGAATATGTCACCGTCTGGCAGCGCCAGATAAAGGGCAAGGTGGCTTGGAAGTGGGTGCTGGATGATGGCCAGGCCTTGCCAACACCCTTGCGCGCACTGGATTGGGCCGAGGGAAAGGTGGCCGATTGTCCTGCCCGCAAGCCATCCCAATCCGCCCAGCCGCAGGCCGATGGCAGGCGCAAACCTGAAAAGCAAAGCAAATTGCCGCCGATACAGCCACTTGCCGGACCGATCCCGCCCAGCGATGGGCCACAAGGTGCCGATAGCAAGGACGGCCAATCGCGCGATGGCACGTTGGCATGGCGATCAACCGTCCTGCCCGATGGCAGCCGCCGCTTCGCCGCATGGCTGTGGAAAGATGGCGCAATGCAGGAAGTCGTCGCCCGCAATTTTCAGGCTAATGGAGCGTAAATCCCCATGTGGCAACTCTTTGTCTCGGCCTTCGTCACGCTGTTTGTGGTGATCGATCCCCCCGGTTGCGCGCCGATCTATGCGGGTCTTACCGCCAATGCCAGCGCCAAACAGGCGTTCAGCATGGCAATGCGCGCCTGCCTTATCGCCACGGGCATCCTGCTGGTGTTCGCTTTGTTCGGTGAAGATCTGCTCGGCGCGTTGCACATCGAACTCGACAGCTTTCGCATCGCAGGCGGGATCATGCTGTTCCTGATCGCGCTCGACATGGTGTTCGAAAAGCGCACCGAACGGCGTGAAGAACGCGCCGAAAAGGTCCGCACGTCGCAACCGCAAGTCGAAGACGTTGCCGTATTTCCCATGGCCATGCCGATGCTGGCAGGGCCCGGCTCTATCGCGTCAGTCATGCTGCTGACGGCGCGGGCCAAGGGCACGACCGAGACGTTTGTGATCCTTGGCGCGCTGGCTGCGGTCATGGTCCTCAGCTTCATCGCGCTGGTTGGCGCACGCCCGATCATCCGCGCGCTCGGCTCGCAAGTGGAAGCGGTGATTACGCGGCTGCTGGGCGTATTGCTGGCAGCCCTTGCCGCACAATTCGTGATCGATGGGATACAGGCGCAGTTTTAGGGTTATTGCAGCGTTACGCGCCCGCCGTCATCGTTGTCGCGCTTGCTGAAGAATTGCATCAGTTGCACCAGCAGTTCACACCGCGCGCTCAGGCTGTCTGCCTCCAGCAGTGCCTGCTTGGCGGCGGCATCGAACGGCGCAATCTGCGACACGCCGTTGATCAGCGACATATCATCCAGCCGCCCGACTGAATCCCAATCCACGGCATAGCCCTGGGCATCGGCAAATTTGCGCGATTCCTGCTCGAATGAAGCGCGCTCCACAGCGCTGAGTGCTTCGTTCATGTCATCGACCAGCAGTTCTGCCTCTACCTGGCGGAACGGCGTGGTCACTTCGAGTTCACGGATGATGCGGAAGCGCGAAATGCCTTCGAGGATGATGTTATAGCGTCCGTCATCCAGCGCCTCGACATCGGCAATCTTGCCAACGCAGCCGACTTTGAACAGCGGCGCACCCTCAACCGGTGCTTGCGGCTGGATCATCGCGATGCGGCGGTCACGCGCCAGCGAATCGCTGACCAGCGCACGGTAACGCGGCTCGAAAAAGTGCAGCGGCAATTGCAGGCCGGGATAAAGCACCGCGCCTGTCAGCGGGAAGATCGAAAGGCGCGTCGGGTTTGCTGTGGCGCCCATCGGATCAACCGAACAACACAGTGGAAAGCTTGCGCCGCGTGGCCGAAACCCACGGGTCTTCCAGGCCGGTCGCCTCGAAGATCTGCAACAGCCGCGCCTTGGCCGCGCCATCGTTCCATTCCCGGTCCGCCGCAACCATCGCCAGCAGCTTGGCTGCGGCGTCATCGCGCTGGCCGCTGGCATAGAGCGCGTTGGCAAAGGCTAGTTGCGCATCCATATCGGCCGGACGTTCCGCCGCAGCCGCGCGCAAGGCGGCAAGTTCTGCCTCCTCGGGCGCGTCTTCGGCCAGAGCAAGGGCGGATCGCGCCTGTGCAATCGCCGGATCGGCTGCAAGCGCGGGATCAAGCGCGTCCAGCACAGCCTGCGCCTCATCGCGTTGCCCCGCCAGCAACAGGGCGCGCACAAGGCCCGCATTGGCTTGGGCGTTGTCCGGTGCGATCTCGATGATCTGGGCAAAGATGCTGACGGCACGTTCGCCATCGCCTTCAGCCAGAACTTCATCGGCCATGGCAAGCAGGGGGGTGATATCCTGCGCCGGTTCCCCTGCCTGCACCGGCAGCTTGGCCAGCAACTGGTCAAGATATTGCCGCAACTGCGTTTCGGTCCGGGCGGGCGTCAGGTCGGCCACAGGCTGGCCCTGGAACATCGCATAGACCGTGGGGATCGAACGCACCTGAAACTGTGCGGCGATGAATTTTTCTTCATCGACGTTGATCTTGGCCAGAACGACGCCCTTGTCGGCATATTCGGCGGCGATTTTTTCCAGCAGCGGGGTCAGCGCCTTGCACGGCCCGCACCATTCCGCCCAGAAGTCGAGGATGACCAATTGCGTCATCGACGGTTCGACCACGTCCTTGCGGAAGCGGTCTACTGCTTTCTGTTCGTCGAGGTTAAGCCCCATGCTGGCCAAGATACGTCTCCGGTAAATCTGTTGCGATTATCTCTCGCCCATAATGTGGGAAGCGCGCGGCGTTCGGCAAGGGGAAACGGGGTTTTGCCCAGAGAGTTGTGCCAATGTGCATTTTTGGTGTTGCGCAAATCCCGACTCACAGTTAGAGGCCGCCACACCCCAGCCGGACGGGGCATTTCCATACGGCTAGAAACGCTCGAGCGGGCGTAGCTCAGAGGTAGAGCACAACCTTGCCAAGGTTGGGGTCGAGGGTTCGAATCCCTTCGCCCGCTCCAGTTTTCCTAGAAAAATCAATACATTACGGCGCAAGCCGGACCGCTTTTGCGTATTACGCGGTCCAATTTTGTCCCCGCGTAACAGTAACGTAATATGGTGAGAGCGCAGCGCCGGATGGCTGTAGCGCGCAATCGGACACCTCGTTCGCGACAACCAAAACTTTTCCATAGGGCCGGACGCATACGGATCGGTCGACATGGCGGTGCCTGGCGGAACCAACGAAGCATCGGCATGGCGCCGCATTCATCGGACTACCGGGCTTGCAAGGCAGATAGCGGTACATCCCGTCAGTGTCAGGGCGTCGCTGCAATTGTTATGTGAGATCCAATTCAGTTACGTCCAGTCAACGCCGAACCAACCACTCGCATTAGCCGCTGATCCCTGGGCTCGAAGCCTGTCCTCCTTCAATCAACCCGTGAAGGGTCCGCTACGCGTGCGCGTGCGGCCGCAGCTGTGCTGCGGTGATTGCGGCCAGCCCCCGGCCTGTGGGGCGACTGTCGAGCGGGGTGGTCCCGCTCCTAGGCAGGAGCCGCAACATGCCACTGGCAACCGCACAATCGCTTGGCTGGAACCTCTCCCGG
>JADYXV010000118.1 GCA_020853995.1 Novosphingobium sp. | reverse complement strand
ATACCCTCCGGCAGGTCAAACCCAACCCCGTCACCCCGGACTCCGGGGGCCATCTATCCACACGAACCGCCGTGTTGGTTGATGGATGAATCCTGAAACACGTTACAGGGTGACGGAAGTTCAAGAACAGTATTCGTGCCGAAAAACCGCCCCCTTCTGCTCAACCCGCCCACGCTCAATACGTCGATGGCGGATCGCTGGCCGGAAAGCTTTCGTCCGATGCCTGATCGGTGCGGTCCCAGTGCCTGGGATTTGAACGCATGCCTTCAACACCGGCCGAGCGCACTTGCGAGAAATTGTGATCGGTCGCTTCGCCATCGGCAAATGCTGCGTGCGATGTTTCGGCGGTCTTGTTCTGTGATGCGCGATAAATCGCATAGCCAGCCGCGCCAACGGCGGCCCATTTCAGCAGGCTCATGTCATGTCTCCTTGGCGAAAGCAGTCGCCTTCCATCAAGGGCCTAACGCTCTCACAGCCAAAAGGTTCTGCGCTCCGCCCAAAGTGCGCTGAACCGCACTACTGCGGCGGCGGAGGGGGTGGCCTTTGCCGGCCGGTGGCACGATTCAGGAAATCGTCATTGGCGGCCTGGGGCAAGTCCTCAGGCGTCACGCTGGAATCATCATAGGTCTCGATTGGCGGTTCGCGCTCACGCTGCCCCCGCGACGGATCGACCAGATTGCCTTGTTCGTCCACGTAGAAATATTCATCGGGATTGCCGAGCATGGCCTCGTCATCCGGCTCAAGCTGCCATTGCGGCAATTTCAGCTCGGTGTCGAACTTCTCTATCGGGCGCTTGGCCGTGGCAACTTTCATGTACGCGGCAAAGGCGCGCGCGGGCGCAGCGCCACCCTGAAGTCCCGGCACGGCCTTGGCATCATCGCGTCCCATCCACACGCCGGTGGTTATCCCACTGGAAAAGCCGAGGAACCAGCCATCCTTGTTGGATGATGTTGTTCCGGTCTTGCCTGCCACCGGACGGCCGATCTGCGCCGCGCGTCCGGTGCCGATGTTGACCGCCGTCTGCATCAGATCGGTCATGCCTGCGGCCACATAACCCGGCTTCAGCTGCTGCGGCGTGTCCGGGCGATAGCTGTACAGCAATTCGCCATCAGTCGTCGTCACTTTGCGAATGCCGAAGGGGGCCACCGACATGCCTTTGGCCTGAACGGCGGCAAAGGCGCGGACCATATCGATCACGCGCACGTCAGATGATCCCAGCACCATCGACGGCAGGGTGTTGATCGGCGTGGTGATGCCCAGACGCCGGGCCATGTTGGCCACCTGGCCGAAGCCCACCTCGTTGCCAAGTTGTGCCGCCACGGTGTTCTTGGAATAGGCAAAGGCGGTGCGCAGATCGATTTCTCCGGCATAGCGCCCGCCATCGTTGCGCGGGGTCCAGCCTTCGATCGTCACCTGTTCGTCCACCACGCGATCATCGGGGGTATATCCCGCTTCCAGTGCGGTCAGATAGACAAACAGCTTCCATGCCGAACCCGGCTGGCGCACCGCATTGACGGCGCGATTGTAATTCGAGGTCACGTAATCCGTGCCGCCAACCATCGCCAGCACCGCACCATCGCGGTCAAGCGAGACAAGCGCGCCTTGCGCGCCTTTGGGGGCAAAGCCCGCAATGGCGTTGGTTGCCGCACGCTGCATCACCGGATCAAGCGTGGTCCACACTTCAATCGGCTGATCATTTTCGGGCAGGATCAAATCAAGCTGCGGCAATGCCCAATCGGTGAAATAGCGCGCAGAATTTTGCGATGCACGGTCCTCGACCATCTTGACCTTTTTGAGGTCCAGTGCCGCGGCTTCATCGGCGGTAATCACGCCGTTGGTCACCATGGTTTGCAGCACCACACCCGCACGGCCAATCGCCGCATCGGCATCGGCGGTGGGCGAATAGCGCGACGGCGCTTTGACCAGCCCTGCGATAATCGCAGCTTCCGGCAGCGTGATCTTTTCGCCCGGATGGCCGAAAAACTTGCGCGCGGCAGAATCAATGCCATAGGCGCCACCGCCAAAATAGACCTTGTTCAGGTACAGTTCGAGCACCTGATCCTTGGAAAACTTCTGCTCCAGCGCCAATGCCAGAATCCATTCGCGCGATTTGCGTCCGAACGTCTTGTTATTGTTGAGGAATATGTTGCGCGCCAGCTGCTGGGTAATCGTCGATCCGCCCTGCCGCCACGTCCCGCTTTCCACCCTCACCATCACCGAACGCACGATGCCGATGGGATCAACGCCCCAGTGGCTGCGGAAACGACGATCCTCGACCGAGATCATCGCATCTTTCATCGCCTTGGGAATGCGTTCGTACGGCACCCATTTGCCATAGCTTGGCCCAAGTGTGACGATTTCCGAACCGTCGCTTGCGCGCACCACGATCATCTGGCCAGTCTGGCTTGACTTCAACTCCTGATAGCCCGGAAGCGAGCGTACCGTCACCGCAACCGCCACGACGAGCGCTATCACGCCCAGCAGGGCAAACCCGGTTCCCCAGACGAACATACGCCCGATCCACCGGCGGAACGCCGATGGCTGTCTGGGTGGCGGAGAAGACCGGCCGCCTTCGGGGCGGCGGGGAAAGTCCCGTCTGGCCATCAATCTTGTACCGCTTCCCTCATCATGGCGCAGGCAAGGTCAAAGACGACTGCCCAAACGTGTTGCGGCCCTATGCATAGGACAATCGTAACGTAGGGTTAACCGTTAATTCGCCGAGCCACCTTTGAGGCCCGACAAACGCCTGCCGCCGCAAGCTGCGGGTATGCTGAACACGCCGTCCCTGGCATCGATCCGCTTCGGCCACCCGTCATGCTGAACGTCTTTGGCGTCTATCCCGTTTGGATAGGTAATCCCTATTTCGTCACCCTTGTAACTTGCGTTCATCCCCGAAGCATT
>JADYXV010000117.1 GCA_020853995.1 Novosphingobium sp. | reverse complement strand
TGCGCCACCATCCCCGATTGCACCAGAAACCCGTCGGTCACCACAAACGGGCGCTTCAGTCCGCACTGCGCCATCGCCTCCGGCAATTCGGCCAGAGTCCCCCCGCCGATCCGGATAATGCGCGGTAGATTGATCGTGGCCATGCAGAACGTCCCTTTTTGCAAATCCCCGGGAAGCGCAAACTCTGCCTCGCTGCAAGAAAAAGCCCTACCGCCCCTGCATATCCCTTGCTTCGGCCGGGATATGTACCACCAGCCCGTCCAGCGCCTCGGTCAGTTCGATCTGGCAAGACAAGCGGCTGGTGCGCGTTACGCCTGCTGCCAGATCAAGCATGTCCTCTTCGTCATCAATCGCGGCAGGCAATTTATCAAACCATTCCGTGTCGATAACCACGTGGCAGGTCGAACAGGCCATTTGCCCTTCGCACGTGCCCTCAAGCGGCATGCCCTTGGCCTGGCCAAGTTCCAGCAAGCGCGTACCGGCCTCACCTTGCGCGGCAATCTTCTCGCCCTGCGGGGTTACAAAGGTAACGCAAACCATGGCTTACAAGACTCCCTGCCGTTTCGCTGCGGCATGGATTGCCGCTGCAGCCTCAACCAGATCATCTTCCCGCGTATAGCGTCCGAACCCAAGCCGGATCGCAGTTTTGCTATTCCTGTCCGAAAGTTGCAACGCACGCAAGACATGGCTTGGTCTGCCAGACCCGCTGGCGCAGGCCGAACCTGCAGAAAATGCCACAGTGCGGCATTCTGACAACAGCCGCGCCACATCCAGCCCGTCCAGCCGCACGTTCATGTTGCCCCGCCAACGCTGCGTCGCACTGCCGTTCAATGTCCAGCTTGAAAACAGGGACCGCGCCAATGTCCACAGCTTTTCCACATGGTTTCCATCGCTTTCCCGCAAGTTTTCGCACAGCGCCGCCGCCGCACCAAACCCGGCACATAAGGCCGGACTAAGCGTGCCCGAGCGCAGGCCGCCTTCCTGCCCGCCACCATGGATCAAGGGCGCAAGCTCCACCCCGTCGCGCACCCACAACGCGCCGATTCCCTTTGGGCCATAAAGCTTGTGCGCTGACACCGCGATCATGTCGGCCCCCGTAGGAGCCGCCAGTTTCCCTGCACCCTGCACCGCATCGCAAACGAAAAGCGCGCCCAGCGCCTGCGCACGCGCCGCTAGCGCATCCACTGGTTGCACTGTGCCGATTTCGTTGTTCACCTGCATCACCGCAACCAGTCCGGTGCCGTCAGGTATCGCGACATCTGCGCCTATCAGGCCATCAGCGTCCACCGGCAAGACCGTCACATCGCGGTCAACAAACCGCGCGGTATCCAGTACGGCGGCATGTTCAATGGCCGAAACCGCCAGCCGCTTTTTCCCTGATCCGATAATCGCCAGATTCAACGCCTCTGTCGCGCCGGATGTAAAGATCACTCGCCCGCCTGCCGGAAACAGCGTCGCCACCTGTTCGCGCGCCACTTCTACCGCCGCTGCGGCCATGCGCCCGATCCGGTGCGGGCTGTGCGGGTTGGCAAATCCTGCCGCTTCCGGGCCGCACAACCAGGGCAGCATCGCGGCGCGGGCTTCCGGGGCCAATGGCGTAGTCGCCTGATAATCAAGATAGATCATCCGCGAACCTCCCGCCACACCGCCACGAACCGCGCAATATCTGCTGCCGTCGTCTCCCGTCCGATGGATACGCGGATTACTTCGCCCGATCCTTCAACGCCCATCGCGGTCAGCACATGGCTTGCCTTCAAGGATCCCGAAGAACAAGCGCTGCCTGCAGAAACCGCGATCCCCGCCCCGTCCAACCGGATCAGTTGGGCGGCACTTGATTTCCCCGGCATGCGATAGGCCCCGATCGTCGGGCTGCGCACGGCATCGGTGGCAATCGCAACTGCCCCCATGCCGACCAGCTGTTTCTCCAGCGATTCGCGCAAGGCCGCAGCGGACGCAAGCCAATCATGCCCCGCCTCAAGCGCCGCCGCCATTGCCAGTACCTGTGGCAAAGGCTCGGTCCCTGCGCGATAGCCGCGCTCTTGCCCGCCCATAGGCGCCAGTAAACCGTAATCGCGCACCAGCAGTGCACCAATCCCCACCGGCCCGCCAAATTTGTGCGCGGAAAGCGCAATCATGTCCGCCGCCGGCAAGGCAAGTTTGCCCGCGCCTTGCGCCGCATCCACCAGCAATACGGATCCGGCAGCCCGTACCCGTTCTGCAATCACCGCCAAATCCTGCACAACACCGGTTTCGCTATTCACCTGCTGGATCGCCACGAGCGCCGGAACTGCACTTTCAAGCGCCTGTTCCAATTGGGAAAGATTTACCCCCCCATCGCAGCTAACCCCCACCCGCAACGCATCAGGTGTAAGCCGCAACACGGCCTCATGTTCAACCGCGCTGGTGATGATGCGGGCATTCTTGCCCGGCGCGGTCTTCCTTATGGCCAGTTCCAGCGTCTCGCTCGCCCCGCTGGTGAAGATCACTTCGCCGCTCCAGCCGAGTGCCGCCTTAACCCGCGCGCGCGCATCTTCCAGCGCTGCCCGCGCCTGACGGCCCGCTTTATGTGGGCTCGAAGGGTTCGCCCAGATGCGAAAACCCTCCTCCATCGCGGCCAGGGCTTGCGGCAGAAGCGGGGTCGTCGCAGCGTAATCAAGATAGATTGGCAAAGGGATTTCCGGAAAAGTTGCTTTTAGGACGTTGCTTTCTATATAGCCAGCAACACATTTCCCAGCCCCGGCAACATCTGCCGACCCGGCCAGAACACAGGCAACCAGAACAGGCAATGCCCTCAGTCATTTTTCCCGGTCCAGAAGGCCGCCTCGAAGGCCGTTTCCAACCCGCGTCGCGACCGCGTGCGCCCGTGGCGATGATCCTGCATCCGCACCCGCAAGCGGGCGGCACGATGAACGATCGCATCACGCAGGCCATGTACAAGACATTCGTCGCGCGCGGATTTGCCACATTGCGGTTCAATTTCCGTGGTGTCGGCCGCAGCCAGGGTTCGTTCGACAACGGCATTGGCGAATTGTCCGATGCAGCCTCGGCGCTCGATTGGGTGCAGTCCATCCACCCCGAAGCCAGCACCACGTGGATCGCGGGATATTCGTTCGGCGCACTGATCGGCATGCAGTTGCTGATGCGCCGTCCGGAAATCCGCGGCTTCATCTCGGTCGCGCCGCCTGCAAACATGTATGATTTCAGCTTCCTTGCACCTTGCCCTGCTTCGGGCATCATCGTGCAGGGCACCTCGGATACGGTGGTCACGCCAAACGCCGTGCAAAAGCTGGTCGACAAGCTGCGCACGCAAAAGCACATCACCATCCATCACGATGAAATCCCGCGCGCCAACCATTTCTTCGAAAACGAAATGGATGACATGATGCGCGCCGTCGACAATTACCTCGATTTCCGCCTCTCACCGGAATGCCCGATCCGCTAAGATTCCGTGCCCTTCCCGCAAGCGGGAGGGGCACCGACACACCCCCTACCGCAAGGCCACCAAGCAGACCGCATCCGCATCCTCAAGGTTCTGGTCAACGCCAGCCTGTTAAAGGGCATCTCTGCGCGTGATCACGAAGCCTTCCGCCGCACTGCGGCAACCGCACTGAGCCGGATCGGACACGTCTCAAGCTGATGCGGGGACACACATCCTGCACGACGACATGACCTGAAAGGCACGCACCAAGGCGCTTGCAGGCTCTGCCCGCACCGCTATCGTGCTTCGTGGACGGATACCAAAGGAGCGCAAACCCATGTGCGATGAGATGACCGAAGCCGAAAATGCTGCATGGCTGCGCAACAAGGGTCTGAACCGGCGCGATTTTGCGACCATGAGCGCCGGCATGGCTGCACTTTCGCTGATGCCGGGTTGCACCACCGCAACCGAAGTTACCGGTCCCGCCACTTTAAGCCGCACTGTCACCATCGACACCCCCGATGGCAAAGCCGACGCCTTCTTCGTCTATCCGGCAAAGGGCAAACATCCCGCCGTTATCATGTGGCCCGACATCGCAGGGCTGCGTGATGCCTATATCCGCATGGGCACGCGTCTTGCGACAGCCGGTTTCGCCGTGCTGGTGGTCAACCAGTATTATCGCTCAAGCCCTGCTCCGATCATGGGTTCGCTGATGGAATGGCGCACCCCCGAAGGCCGCGAAAAGCTGCAACCGATGATCGCCAAAATCTCGCCAGCAGGCACCATCGCTGATGCAGGCGCTTTTGTGGCTTGGCTCGATGGCCAGAAAGAAGTCGATACCAAAAAGCGCATCGGCAGCTGCGGCTATTGCATGGGCGGGCCGTTCACCGTTCGCACCGCCTTTGCCAACCCGTCCCGCGTCGGTGCCGCCGCATCATTCCACGGCGCCGGCCTTGCAGGCGATAGCCCCGATGCCCCCAGCAAACTGATGGCACAAACAAAGGCCGCCTACCTCATCGCCATCGCCCAAAACGATGATGAACGCGCCCCTGATGAAAAAACCGCCCTTCGCGCCGCCGCCGATGCCGCAGGCCGCCCCGCTGAAATCGAAGTATACCCAGCCCAGCACGGCTGGTGCACCGTAGACGCCCCGATCTATGACCCCGAACAAGCCGAAAAGGCGTGGGGCCGGATGCTAGCCCTGTTCGCAGCGAACCTTTAGGTAAATGCCGCCAACGCTAGCCGGAAATCACCCGGCTAGCGGAGTGCCTGTGCCCAAAACAGAGCCGCGCAGAAGTTCGCCTTTCCACTTGGTCAGGCCCAAAACCAGCCTTTCGGATTTTTCGACATAGGGGCCGGTAAAGATCTGCTCGGCACCGTTCTGATTGCCTTTTTCAACATTCGCCAGAACATCGCCCGCAAGCTGGTGGAACTCTGCATGAAGACGTCGGATGACCTGATAGGGCTTGCCCGCGCGCGTATCTGCATCAAGCGTCGGGCCATAAAGCCATTTGCCAAAAGCGCACTTGTCATCGCAGCGCGCCGTACTTGAATGAACGTCGCCAGCGCCTGAACTGATGGCGGTACGCAGCCGCATTTTCCACATGCCATGTGCACCGATGGCATCGTTGATTTCTTTGATCATGTTCTGGGTGCGCATCAATTAAGACCTTACAGTTCTGTTCTGTGGCTCCCGTAACCAACCCGGATTTTGAAATCCGCATCAAACGTGCTTTGCCAATGCCTCTGCCCCGATACGAACTAATACGCATGAGGCAGACCTAGCGGAACCTCGAAGCGTTCGACGCCGAAACTGCCGTGAATATTGTCACCCCGAGGCCGGGCTTGCCTGCATGCATGGCATCATCAGCAACAACGGCGGAATTGGCGAATTGACCACAAGTGCATGTTGCTGACGGGCCATAGCGCTTGACGAAGTGAACGTTATCATTCAAATGAACGTTATCAACGCGGCGACTTGAGTCGGATCGCATCAGGGGAGTGAGATATGAAGGGTTTTGCAAGGCGCGTGCGTTCGATCAGCGCCATCAGCGTTTCCGCGCTGGCATTGTTGAGCAGCGCCCAGCCGGTTCTGGCGCAGAGCGCCGAAGAGCTGCCAGACGACAGCGCAAACGGCATCGTGGTTACCGGCATCCGGGCCAGCCTCAAGCAATCGCTTGATATCAAGCGCGCCGGTCAAGGTGTGGTTGATGCCATTTCCGCTGAAGACATCGGCAAATTTCCTGACACAAACCTTGCTGAATCGCTTCAGCGCATCACGGGCGTTTCGATCGACCGCAACAGCGGTGAAGGTTCGACTGTAACCGTTCGCGGCTTTGGTCCGGACTTCAACCTTGTCATTCTCAACGGCCGGCAAATGCCAACCTCCACCCTTGGTGGCAGCAACGGCGCACCGGCATCGCGCAGCTTCGACTTCGTCAACCTTGCCTCTGAAGGCATTTCGGGCGTCGAAGTTTACAAGTCGGGCCGCGCCACGCTGGCATCGGGCGGTATCGGCTCGGTTATCAACATCAAGACGGCACGTCCGCTTGATCGTAACGGCTTCCAGGGCAGCATCGGCGCCAAGGCTGTTTACGATACCTCGCGTTTTGACAGCAAGCCGATCACGCCGGAAGTTTCAGGGATCGTCAGCGATACTTTCGCTGATGGCCGCATCGGCATTCTGCTCAGCGGTGCCTACCAGCTTCGCAAGGGCAGCCAGGCACAGTTTGCTGCCGGTTGGCGTGAAGGCTATCTGGGCAATGAAAACAACTGGGGTTCGCTGGCAACACCGGGCAGCCCGGGCTTTGCCAACATCACCAACCGCCCCGGGCCGACGGACACCTATCAGGTAACGCAGAACGCAGGTTACGATTTCACCTCGTTCACACGCGAACGCATCAACGGCCAAGCCGTATTGCAGTTCAAGCCAACCGATACGCTGGTTGCAACGGTGGACTACACCTATTCATCGAACAAGATCGATGCGCGCACCAACAGCATCGGAGTCTGGTTCAACCATGGCGACACCAGCAGCAGCTGGACCGATGGCCCTGCGGCAGGCCCGAACTTCTATGCCGAGCAGTTTGGCCCGGGCAAGGATCTGGCCATTACCGGTGCGGTGGCGGCCAACCGTTCGGTCAACAATTCGATTGGCGGAAATCTGAAGTGGGATGGCCCGGGCGGTCTTCGTCTGGAACTTGACGGCCATCATTCAACCGCTGAAAGCAAGCCGACCTCGCCTTATGGCAGCGGTATCGCGGTCGGCAGCGCAATCTTTGGCGTGCAATCGCAACGGGTTGATTTCACCACCGATATGCCGGTCATCTCGGTGACGATGGCACCCGGTTCAGAAATCAACGCCGGCAACATCCGCCCGGCAGGCAACGCCTTCCGCAATGCTTACATGCGTGACCGGATCAATGAAGTATCGCTTAAGGGCGGCTATGACTTTGATTCATCGATCATCGACAGCCTCGACTTCGGCGTAACGTACACCGACAACAAAGTCCGCACGGCCTTTGGCGTTATCCAGAACGACACTTGGGGTGGCACGCTTTCGAGCGCCGACACGCCTGACGGACTGTTCGGCCTGCGCAGCGTGCCTGAAGATCTGCAGGGAATGGAGGGCTCACAAGATCCCTCGATCATCCCGAACT
>JADYXV010000116.1 GCA_020853995.1 Novosphingobium sp. | reverse complement strand
GTCGCGCTCATCGCCGTCGCACGAAAACTCCTCATCACCTGCAACGCCATCATCAGGACCCAAAAAACATGGCAAAGCACTTGACCACAAAGACAGTCGCTGAACTTGTTTCAGGGTCCATCTCTCCGTTCCAACCGACGGTGCTGGTAGAGGGATGGACCCCGGATCAAATCCGGGATGACGGGCTGGGGGTCTGTGTTGCCGAAAGGGCTGACACTCGTATTAGGCTACTTCCAGCTATCCAGCCAAGTGTAATCCAGGAACGAATTCTTCCTCGGCAGCTCGGCGGCTGAAATGATCGGGTAGAACCCGATGGCAATGCCGAAGGCCAGCACCAGCGTAACCTTTGCTGGCCAGCGCAGCCCCAAGTCCCACCATTCGGCCAGTACCAGCGCCAAAGCCGCGATCAGGAAGCAACTGGCGAGCATGTAGTGGTAGTAGAACTGCACCGGCTTGCCGTTGATCGCCCAAAAGCCGACGAGCAGGATGTAGGATGCCACAACAAGCAAGCGCAGCCGGTCTGTCTGCCCTTCGCGGCGCTTTACGCCATCCCACAAGCAGAACCCCAGCGCCGGTAATCCCGCCAGCATCGTGAACGGATTGCCCAACATCAGCACGCCGCGTTGCGCGCCATTGGTGTTTTCATAAAGAAACCAGATCGGGCGGATGTTCAGTACCCACTGCCACCACTGGCTCATGTAATTGTGCGGCTTCTTCACGCTGTCCTGAAGCTGGAGCATGTACTCCTGCCAGGAAATCAAACGGTCCACTGTCAGCGGATCGACCTTGTAATAAAACGCAGGCAGGAACGTGGCGAAATAGGCCAGCACCGGCACCACACCCAGCCAAACCGCCGCCTCGATCAACGAAACGCCGGGCACCGGCCCCGCCCCTGACGAGGCCCAGAGCAGGCCTGTCCGCCGGCCCTTCAATGCTTCCCAACGGTTCAGCGCAAACAGCAGCCCCGGCAGCGGCACCAGCAGCGCACCGTTCCATTTGCCGCCAAGCGAAATGCCAAGGAACAAGCCCGTCAACATCAGGTGAAGTCTGGCCGCCCAGACTCTGCCCAAAGGATTGCGCCACGCCAGCGCCCATTGCCACATCGCCAGCGCCATGAACCCGGCCATGGCCATATCCAGCAGAGCAATGCGCGACATCATGAACCAGATGAAGTCCGTCGCGAGCAGAAGCCCGAACAGAACCGTTGCGGTGCGCGACAGGCTGGCCCACCAGATCGCCCGCATCATGGCCCACAGCCCGATGCTGCCCAACAGTGCCGAGGGGACTCGCCAGCCCATCGGATTGTCACCGAACACCTGCATCGACCACGCAATCAATTGCTTGCCGACAAGAGGGTGTTCGGGATTGAGCCGCGAGGAAAGGTCAATCAACCGGCGCGCAGCGGGCAGATAGTGGATTTCATCGAACATCGGCCGCGACGGAATGCCAAGCCGGTGCATCACCAGCAGGAAAAACGCAGCAGCAATGATCGCGCACCATCGCGCAGGATCGCGCTGATCATGGCGGGAATGGTCGATACGGGCGAGCGTGAAGGCGGTCATGCCCGCGCACGAATAGGCGGAGGGCACAAAGTGCGCAATCCCGCCGCTTGCGTGTCAACCTTCGGGAAACTAAGGCAGGGCTTATGAAACGCACCACTGGCCAGGACCGCTCGATCACCCGCAATTGGCGCCCCGCAACGCAAGCCATTCGTGGCGGCACGTGGCGCTCCGAAATGGGGGAAACGTCCGAAGCCCTGTTTCTGACATCAGGCTTTGCTTACGATAATGCCGCTACCGTTGCCGCGCGCTTTGCCGGTGAAGCTGACGGTATGACCTATTCCCGCCTGCAAAACCCGACGGTGCAGATGCTGGAAGAACGCATCGCGCTGATGGAAGGCGCAGAAGCTTGCCGGACGCAGGCTACCGGCATGGCCGCGATGACCACCGCCTTGTTGTGCCAGCTTTCCGCAGGCGATCACATCGTCGCGGCCAAGGCTGCGTTCGGCTCATGCCGCTGGCTGGTAGACAACCTGTTGCCACGCTTCGGCATCGAAGGCACCACCATCGATGCATCTGACAATGCAGCGTGGGAGGCGGCAATCCGCCCCAATACCAAAGTGTTCTTCTTTGAAAGCCCCGCCAACCCGACGATGGACATTGTCGATCTGGAATTTGTCTGCGCACTGGCCAAGCGCCACGGCATCACCACCGTGGTCGATAACGCCTTTGCCACCGCAGCGCTGCAACGCCCGATGGATTTCGGCGCAGATGTCGTCGCCTATTCCGCCACCAAGATGATGGACGGACAAGGCCGCGTGATGGCAGGCGCCGTTTGCGGATCGGCAGAGTTCATCAACAACGTGTTGCTGCCATTCCAGCGCAACACCGGACCGAACATCGCCGCGTTCAACGCATGGGTCGTGCTCAAGGGGCTGGAAACGCTCGACTTGCGCATTCACCGGCAGAGCGAAAATGCCATGAAGGTGGCAAGCTTCATCGAACCACGCGTGCCGCGCTTGCTCTATCCGTGGCTGCCCAGCCATCCGCAGTTTGATCTGGCCAAAAAGCAGATGAAGGCAGGTGGTACGATCCTGTCGTTCCATCTGGATGGCGGGCTGGAACAGGCGCACGCGTTGCTCGACGCGCTGGAACTCATTGATATTTCAAACAACATCGGTGATTCACGCAGCCTGATGTGCCATCCGGCGTCCACCACCCATTATGGCGTTGGTCCTGAAACCCGCGCCGATATGGGCGTTGGCGAAGGCATGCTGCGCCTGAACGTGGGGCTGGAAGACCCCGATGACCTCATCGAAGACCTCGATCAGGCGCTGCGCAAGGCTGGACTCTGAACCGGACTGTGCGTGTCCGCTGCGGCATTTTCGCTGGCGGCACGCTTGTCTTCGGTAATCAGGCTGCTTTCCGCGCGGCCCATTGTCCAATTCTTGCCCAGCCGGACTTTGTGATTGGGCGCGCACCAGATTTCGCCTGATCCATCAAGCGCGGTAACCCAGATCAGGTTATGCTCCTGCCCGTAGTCAATCATGCCGATGGCATAGCCATCGCCCTTGCCCAGCACGTGCAACGGTATGGTGGGGTTGAGTTGCGTAAACACCGGTAGTTCCCTGACGGCGCCGGTGACGCCCTTCGTCAGGTTCAATCCGCGAGGGGCAGGGGCAGTTCCCTGCACGGGATTATTCCGGTTTTGCAGGAGCTTCGAGTGCAGCGATACGGGCCTTCAGTGTTTCAACTTCTTCGCGCGCGGCAGATGCCAGGTCTTTGACCGCATCAAATTCTTCGCGGCTTACAAAATCCATGCCGCCAAACACTACCTTCGCCTTTTCGCGGGCGGTTTCGCTGGCTTCGCGGCCCATGCCTGCAATCGTGCCAGCAGCGCTGTTCAGCAGCTTGACGAAGTCGGCAATGACGGGATTTTCGCTTTGCATGGCACGTTCCTGCGTGAAGTGGTTTCAACCGCTATGTGGGCAGCCGATCGCCTGCCCGCAAGGGTCAAATCTCGACCCGTACAGTACGGGTTGAGCCGAACGCGCCATCAGCATCGGGATTAAGCCGCCCGATCTCGTAATTGAGCGTACACGCCACACCGATCCACGCCAGATAGGGCAGGAGCAACATCCCCGCGACCGGGCGGATGCGCCAGAACAGTACAATGGTGACAAGCGTCGCAACGCCCATAGCCACCGCAACCCAGAACGCCGCAGTGATCTGGTGCATCGCAAAAAACACGGGCGACCAGGAGAAGTTCAACGCCAGTTGCACGAGAAACGCTGAGACAGCCAGTCCGCGCCCCCTCGCTCCGCGTGCAGACAGGATCATTGCCAGCGATATGCCCATCAGCACATAGAGAATGGACCACACCATCGGGAAAGCGACCGCCGGGGGATAGATTGCCGGTTTTACAAGATTATCAAACCACGGATTACCAGGTCCACCACCACCTGCACGGGCTGAAAACGATCCGAGAACAAGCAAGAGCGGCACTGTGAACAATGACCAGCGCAAAAGGCTGGCCCGAAGTTGGCCGGAAGAA
Source organism: Novosphingobium sp. (assembly GCA_020853995.1). Taxonomy (GTDB): domain Bacteria; phylum Pseudomonadota; class Alphaproteobacteria; order Sphingomonadales; family Sphingomonadaceae; genus Novosphingobium. The sequence goes on along the minus strand of JADYXV010000116.1, from coordinate 4,474 downwards.
GCAAGGTAGTTCATGTCACCCGTACGCTAAGCGCCCCAGCGCGATTCGCAACGGATATTGACGGGGTGCAAGGCGGTGCGCAATGCGCACTGGTCCAATATGCAATCTTCTCTGGAGCCAGTATCTGGGGAAAACTCAGCTTCGCTGCGCCGAAATGAGGAATTCCACGTTTCCTTCAGGGCCTGTTATCGGGCTTGGCACGACGCCCTGCACCAGCCAGCCTTCGCTTTCCAGCCAGTCGCGCACGTCATTGCACACGCGTTCATGCAAGGCTGGATCACGCACTACGCCGCCCTTGCCCACTTCGCCACGCCCCACTTCAAACTGCGGTTTTATCAGTGCAACCAGCCGTGTCGGGCGGGTTGCAAGCGCCAGCGGCACTTCCAGGACCTTGCGCAAGGCAATGAAGCTGGCATCACACACCACCCATGTCGCGGGCCGGTCAATGTGCGCAGCCGTCAACACGCGGGCGCTGGTTTTTTCATAGACCGTAACGCGCTCATCCTGCCGCAATTTCCAAGCCAGCTGGTTCGTCCCTGAATCCACTGCAAAGACATGGGATGTACCATTTTGGAGCAAGACGTCGGTAAATCCGCCGGTAGAACTGCCGATATCCATCGCAATGATGCCCGCCGGATCAAGTCCGAACACCTCGATGGCATGCGCCAGCTTGATCCCGCCGCGCGAAACCCACGGGTGGTCGCGCCCGCGCACCTCCAATTCAGCATCAAGCAGAAGCGTTTGTCCCGCTTTGGAAATCTTGGTTTCGCCTGAAAACACCAACCCCGCCAGGATCAGCGCCTGCGCGCGGGCGCGGCTTTCGGCAAGGCCGCGCTCGACCAGCAATTGGTCGACGCGCAATTTCGATTTAGGGCTATGGGTTGAGGTCACGCGATGTTCCTTCCATAACCTGTGCATGAAAATCAATTGCGCATCTGCGATCACCAAGGCTTTTTCCTGTGCAGCGCTGGTGCTGGTGACCGCCTGCTCGGCCCCGCAAGTGGTGCCACAGGCCCCGCCACCGCCACCCCCGCGCCAGGTAGTCCCTGCTCCCCCTCCGCACCCTCCGCTCCCTCCGGTCGTTATCAAGGATTGGCGCGACGCCCCGCAAACGCCGGGGGATTGGCGCTATGAACCGCGCGAACAAGGTGGCGTCGCGCGATTTGGTTCAGTTGCGAACACGCTGTTCATGATCGCCTGCAATCGCTCAGCCGGTACAGTTTCCTTGGTCCGCAGTGGCACATCCACCGCCTCGCTGCCGATGTCGGTCGCCACGACAAGCGAGATTCGCGCCCTTTCGGCAGAACCCGCACCGGCCGGGCAGCCCCAACTGATCACCACTTTGCCCGCACAAGACAAATTGCTGGATGCCATGGCCTTCAGCCGCGGACGATTTGCACTGGAGGTGAACGGGTTGCCCACACTTTACCTGCCCGCATGGGCAGAAGTTGGCCGGGTCATAGAGGATTGCCGCAAGCGTTGATCCGACAACCTACTGTGCGCTTGCGAAGGCGGCATACTGACGCCAAAAAAAATGAATTCAAGTCTTGTTGTTCGCGCCCGAATGAATCACATTGGCGTCAAGACCAAAGGCGCATTTGCCTCGGGTCCAGTCATCCGGAAGGGTGGCGATTATGGCTCAACAGCGCGAAAGGAGGTGATCCGATGTCTCATGGTTCAGCACAGAGGTCGGTACAGTCCCGCGCGAGGCATTATCGCTAAGTTTCGATTAAGCGATAGAGGCTTCGTGGGCGGCACTTCCGGCCGCTGACCATGCGAAGGGCCGCCCGGATCGACCGGTGCGGCCCTTCACATTTATTACATATCACTTGCTTCTCACGCAACAATAGTACAACGGCGCTTTTCTGATTCTTGCGCAAGGACCGTTTCCCCATGGCGACAACCGCCGATACCAGCCTGACCTTCGCCCGTACGCCCCATCCAGCCCCGACAGCTGTTGATGTGCGGGACGCAGTGCTGGCAGATCCGGGCTTTGGCCGCGCCTTCACAGATCACATGGTGGAGATCGATTATACGGAAGGGAAAGGCTGGCACGATGCCCGCGTCGTCCCCTATGGCCCCATCCCGCTTGATCCTGCCGCTGCGGTTCTGCACTATGCGCAGGAAATCTTCGAGGGCCTGAAAGCCTATCGCAATTCCGATGGCGGCATTTCACTGTTCCGGCCTGAAGCCAATGCCGAACGCTTCAACGCCTCGGCCCGCCGCCTCGCCATGCCTGAGTTGCCCGAAAACCTGTTCATCGAAGCCGTGCGCCAGCAGGTTCTGGCCGACAAGGACTGGTTCCCCAGCGTAGAGGGTGGCTCCATGTATCTGCGCCCCTTCATGTTCGCCAGCGAAGCCTTCCTCGGCGTGCGTCCGGCGAAGGAATACAAGTTCATCGTCATTGCCAGCCCTGCCGGGAATTACTTCAAATCAGGCGCGCCCGCTGTTTCGATCTGGGTCAGCGATTATACCCGCGCGGCGCCGGGCGGCACGGGCGCGGCCAAATGCGGCGGCAATTACGCCGCCAGCCTCGTCCCCACCGCCGAAGCCTTTGCGCGTGGCCACGATCAGGTGCTGTTCCTCGACGCAGCTGAACACAAATGGGTCGAAGAACTGGGCGGCATGAACCTGTTCTTCGTGTTCGATGATGGCTCGATCCTCACGCCAGAACTCACCGGCACGATCCTGCCCGGCATCACCCGCTCCAGCCTGCTCCAGTTGGCCCGCGAAGAGGGCCTGACCGTGCGCGAAGGCCGCTACAGCCTTGACCAGTGGCAGGCCGACGCCGCCTCGGGCAAGCTGCTTGAAACTTTCGCCTGCGGCACCGCAGCGGTGGTCACCCCCGTCGGCAAAGTCGCCAGCCAGACCGGCGAATTCGCAATCGGATCGGGCGGCCCCGGCCAGTTGACGCAAAAGCTGCGCCAACAGCTGGTCGGCATCCAGCGCGGTGAAATTGCCGATACCCACGGCTGGGTAAAGCGCATCGCTTAGTTGCCTTGCGCTGCGGCGCATGGCATCGCACAATTTATATTAAGCGACCGGTTAGGCCGCTTTGTGGAGTTGTGTGGCATGAGCATTTCCTTCGAAGGCCGCGTGGCCATTGTCACCGGCGCTGGCGGCGGAATTGGCCGCGCCTATGCGCTTGAACTTGCACGGCGCGGAGCCAAGGTCGTGGTCAACGATCTGGGCGGCGCGCGCGATGGCAGCGGCCACTCCGATGCCGCACTCAAAGTGGTCGAGGAAATCGAGGCCCTGGGCGGCGAGGCCATGTCCAACGGCGGCTCGGTCACAGAATTTGACCAGATGGCCGAAATGGTCGCCCGCGCCAAAGAGCGCTGGGGCGGCGGCCACGTGCTGATCAACAACGCGGGCATCCTGCGCGACAAAAGCTTTACCAAGATGGACCCGGCCGACTTTGAAATGGTCGTGAAAGTCCACCTGATCGGCTCGGCCTTTGCCACCAAGGCCTGCTGGGACACGATGCGCGAACAGAACTATGGCCGCATCCTGATGACCGCGTCCTCCTCAGGCCTGTTCGGCAACTTCGGGCAGGCAAACTATGGCGCGGCCAAGCTGGGCGTCGCAGGCCTCACCAAAACGCTCTACCTTGAAGGCGCAAAGAACAACATCAGGGTCAACTCGCTCGCCCCCGTCGCTGCCACGCGGATGACCGAGGACATCTTCCCCGAAGAAGCCTTCAAGCTGTTCAACCCCGAGAGCGTCGTCCCAGCCGCCCTGTTCCTCGTCTCGGAAGACGCCCCCACCAACGCCATCGTCGGCGCAGGCGCAGGCGCCTACCACTCGGCATGGGTCACGATGAACAAGGGCGTGTTGTTGCCGCCTTCAGAACAAACCGTCGAAGGCTTCGCGGCTAACTGGGACAAGATCAGCGACCGCACCGGCGACTTCGTGCCACGTTCAGGGCCGGAGCAGAGCCAGGTGATCATCAGCCAATTGCAAGCGGCGATGAAGGGGTGATGGTTGCGCTGCCATCGCCTCCTCAAACCAGATTGTCATAAAGGTCCAACCACTCCGGGTTTCCCTTCTCGATCAGCGCAAACTTCCATTCCCGCCGCCAGCGTTTCAGCCGCTTGTCATGCGTAATGCAGTCGTCAATAGGATCACCGCGCTCAGCCCAAACCAGGCGATGCAACCCATATTTGGCGCAGAACTCTGATCCTCCACCTTCGCGGTGCTGGTAAATCCGACGGGAGAGATCGGCTGTTACCCCAACACACAGTGTGCCACGATAGCGGTTGGCTTATATATATAGACCCAGCCACCTCTGGTTTCCTTGTCCATGAATTGAGGTTTAAGCAGGAGCGCGTGCGGTCAAGCCAGAAGTGAAGCCGAAATGACGAGATTTGACGAACGGCAGAGATCAAAACCCGTCAACCACCAAAAATCGACGTCGCCCCGGACTTGATCCGGGGTCCCGCTGCCTTCTGCGGCCTCTGCGCCAAACGCAACG
>JADYXV010000115.1 GCA_020853995.1 Novosphingobium sp. | reverse complement strand
GCTGAAGAAGCTCCGGCAGAAGCCGCTGCTGAAGAGCAGACGGAAGCCTGATCTTGTCGGACAAACCCGTCACGCTCGCTGCCATAACCGGCGCACACGGGGTGACGGGGGAAGTCCGCCTCAAGCTATTCGGAGAAGGCGTGGCCGCGCTCAAGCGCTACCGCGCCTTCTGCGATTCCAAGCTGACGGTAACGTCGTTGCGCGATGACAGCAAAGGTGGCGCAATTGCCCGCTTTGCCGAAGTCACGGACCGCACTGCAGCCGAAAAACTGCGCGGAACGGCGCTGACCGTGCCCCGCTCAACCCTGCCGCCTTTGGGCGAGGGGGAGTATTACCACGCCGACCTGCTCGGCCTGCCCGCCGTCTCAACCACGGGTGAAGCGCTGGGCGAATGCATCGCCATCGAAAATTTCGGCGCAGGCGACGTGATCGAAATCCGCAAACCCGACGGCAAGCGCTTTATGGTTCCCATGAAGCTGGACGCCGTTCCCGAGTGGGACGACGCACGGATTGTGATTGAAGCGCTTTACGTGGAGTAGTATATACAGGGCGTATATACGGAGGCCGCGATGGGCGTCGAACACACTGCCAAGAGCTTCAAGTCAGGAAATTCGGTCGCGATCCGTGTTCCGGCGGCGCTGGGCGTCGAGCCGGATCGGGAATGGACTATCGAGGAAAAGGACGGCGATCTCATCCTTCATCCAAAGCCGAAGGCAAAGCGCAAGTTCAACATCGACAAGGTCTGGGGCATCGGGCGGGGTCTTGGCTTGCGGAAGATCGAGCCGGAAGATCGCGTATTCGAGCATAGTCCAAGGCTTTGGGACGATCCCGAGTGGCGCGCCAAACACGGATGGCCCGAACCTGCCTCCGACGGTGACGGCGCTTGAAATACATGTTCGATACGAATGCGGTAATTGTCGCCCTTGACGGTGACGATCCCGTGTTCCGTGCGAGGATGGCAGAAGTTGAGGAGGGCGACATTGTGATGTCGTCTGTCGTTCTGGCCGAAGTTGCCCTTGGCACCGCGCAAGGAAGACCTCCGGTGGCCAAGGTTCTCGATATCTTTCTTGAGGAAGTCCCTGTGCTGGCGTTCGATGAGAGCGCGGCACGGGTTTATGCCAAGATACCTTTCAAGCGCGCCAGTTATGACCGACTTATCGCGGCTCACGCCCTATCGCTTGGGCTGGCGGTTGTGACGGCTAACACAAAGGACTTTGCCGACGTACCGGGGCTGATGGTTGAGAACTGGACGGTTTGACCAGTTATGGCGGCGCTAATGCTTCTCATGCTCTTCGCCGTCATCATTACGGCGCAATGGGCAATCGTGCGTGTAATCGCGCGTAGGCGACCTATGTGGAGCCGTATAAGATTTGTGGTTTGTGGCATTTTGGTAATGCCGGTTTTGTTGCTTGTACCAGTACTTCTGGGGCTTATCAGCTTAGCGTTCGAGGCTAGTGACAGTTTGGATGACGCAACTCAGCGTTCATTTTTCTTTTTCCTGATTCTTTCGCCATTCGTGGCACTGGCGAGCGCACCGTCCGGAGTTGTTGTCGGTGTTCTCGAAGCCAAGCGCCAGAAGCGGAGTGGTGGCGAAATAGTGGACACCTTCAAATGACCTTCGCCGCCACCGTCCTCACGCTTTATCCCGAGATGTTCCCCGGCCCTTTGGGTGTCAGCCTTGCGGGGCGGGCGCTGGCTGAGGGGAAGTGGTCGATGGATGCGGTGCAGCTCCGCGATTTTGCGGCGGATAAGCATCGGACGGTGGACGATACGCCTGCTGGTGGCGGGGCGGGGATGGTCTTGCGGGTGGATGTGCTGGCGAAGGCTGTCGATTTTGCGCGGGGGCGTTCGGGTTCAGAAATCCTCCCCGAGCTTGGCTCGGGGAGGGGGACCGCTGCCGAAGGCAGTGGTGGTGGGGAAGGGGGCGTTGATGCCCCTCCAACACCCTTCGGGCGGTCCCCCTCCCCGAGCGAGCTCGGGCAGGATTTTCGCATCCCCGTCATCGCGCTTACGCCGCGCGGAAAACCGTTGACGCAGGAGCGGGTGCGTGAGCTGGCGGCAGGCCCCGGTGTGATCCTGCTTTGCGGGCGTTTCGAAGGCTTTGACGAGCGCATCTTCGAAGGCCGCGACGTTGAGGAAGTGTCGGTTGGCGACATCGTGCTTTCGGGCGGGGAATGTGCGGCGCTGATGCTGCTTGATGCTTGCATTCGGCTGCTGCCCGGCGTAATGGGCGCGGCCTTGAGTGGACATGAGGAGTCGTTTGAAAACGGTCTTCTTGAGTACCCTCATTACACCCGGCCCGCTGAGTGGGAAGGGCGCATGATCCCTGAAGTGTTGCGATCGGGGGATCACGCGAAAATCGCGGAGTGGCGGAAACGCCGTTCGGAAGACGATACACGGCTACGCAGGCCGGACCTTTGGGAGCGTCACATCGGCGCTCGGGTTCAGTCTGCCTCTGGTGCGCAACGTGAAGTGCAGGATTTGAAAAAATGAACCTGATTCAGCAGCTTGAAGCTGAAGCTATCGCCGAATACAAGGCGAAGAAGGAAATTCCATCGTTCCGTGCGGGTGATACCGTGCGCATCGGCGTACGCGTTGTTGAAGGTGAGCGCACCCGCGTTCAGGCTTACGAAGGCGTGTGCATCGCACGTTCGAACCGTGGCCTTGGCTCGAACTTTACCGTTCGCAAGATCTCGTTCGGCGAAGGCGTGGAACGCGTATTCCCGCTGTATTCGCCTAACATCGATTCGATTACCGTGGTTCGCCGTGGTGTCGTCCGTCGTGCGAAGCTTTACTATCTTCGCGGCCGGACCGGCAAATCGGCACGTATTGCCGAGCGCAAGGTCACCAAGGTCAGCGCAGACTGAGCAGGGCGGGCGAATAGCCCAACGCCACGACACGAAAGTGTTTGAAAAGGCGTCCTGGCTCACCGCCAGGGCGCCTTTTTATGCTTTCAAACGCAACCAATTCGGGCCACCAAGGCGCATCACAAACTTGCCCTGCGTTCAAGCGGGGTCAGAGGATACCGAACTCTATGCGTCATTTCCGCCTGCTTGCCGCTTGCGCGCTGTCTGTCATTGCATTCGCGCCACTGGCCCATGCACAACAAGGTCAAACCATGACCACGTCCGCCCCCGCCTCCGCCTCCGCCCAGGATCTGACCTTTGAACGCGTGTTTGCCAGTCCCAGCTTGAGCGGGCCGGCCCCGCGCGCAGTCAAGCTTTCGCCCGATGGCCGCTACTTGACGCTTCTGCGCAACCGCGCCGATGACCGCGAACGCTATGATTTGTGGGGCTTTGACCGCCAGACGTCTGAATGGACGATGCTGGTGGATTCGCTCAAGCTGTCATCCGGCCGCGCACTGTCCGAAGCCGAGAAGATGCAGCGGGAGCGCCAGCGGATTGGCGATCTGAAGGGCATCGTGTCTTACGAGTGGGCCGCTGATGGCAAGTCGGTGCTGGTTCCGGTGGACGGTGATCTGTTGCTGGCAGGTCTTGATGGTTCGGTACGCAAGATCGAAGGCACCAAGGGCGGCGAATTGAACCCCAAGTTGGGGCCAAAGGGCGAGCATATCGCCTTTGTGCGCGACCGCCGCTTGTGGACGGGCAAAGTCGCCGGCGGTGCTCCTGTGGCGATCACGCCCGAAGAAGCCAATGCAAACGTCCATTGGGGCGAGGCGGAGTTTGTCGCGCAAGAGGAAATGGCGCGCTTCAACGGCTTCTGGTGGTCCCCCGATGAAAGCCGCATCGCGGTTGAGCGCTTTGACGAAAGCATGGTTGGCGTTGT
>JADYXV010000114.1 GCA_020853995.1 Novosphingobium sp. | reverse complement strand
GGTCAGTTCAATGATTACCTGCACCTACTGCAAGAAAACTTCGCCGCCGCCAATCTCGACACGGTGATGTGCCGCAACCTGGTTAGCGTGGATTGGCAGGGGTTTCTTTACGACTGCGATTTCAACCAGCAGTTGGAACTAGCCATCCCCGGTCAGGGTCGTCCGCATCTGCGTGATCTGCTGCTGCAAGATTTGCAAGGCCATCCGATCAATGTTGCCGGCCACTGCTTCGGCTGCACTGCCGGGCAGGGCAGCAGTTGCGGCGGCGCATTGAAAGAAGAAAACGCCGCAGCATGAAGCGTGCGCTGCTCGTGCTGCTGATCCTGGTGCTGCTGGTTAGCTTCTTTGCCTTCGATCTTGGGCATTTTTTGACGCTGGAATCGCTCAAGCAGAGCCAGCATGATTTTGCTGAGCTCAAGGCACAGTCACCGTGGTTGGTCGCGGCAGTCGGTTTTGTGTTGTACGTAATCGCCGCCGCGCTTTCTTTGCCGGGCGCATTGGTCATGACACTGGCCATGGGTGCGTTGTTTGGGTTGGTGATGGGCACGCTGTTGGTATCATTCGCTTCCAGCATCGGCGCGACACTGGCTTTCCTCGCCTCGCGTTTTGTGTTGCGCGATACCGTACAGCAACGCTTCGGTGACAAGTTGAAAGCGATTAACGACGGGATGGCGAAAGACGGGGCTTTGTACCTGTTTACCCTGCGCTTGATTCCCGTGTTTCCGTTTTTTATCGTCAACCTGCTGATGGGGCTTACGCCGATGCGCACCCGCACTTTTTATTGGGTCAGCCAGGTGGGGATGCTGGCGGGCACGTTAGTGTTCGTGAATGCGGGGACACAGCTCGCGCAATTGCAAAGCCTGTCCGGCATTCTGTCGCCGGGAATATTTTTTTCGTTCGTATTGTTAGGCGTTTTTCCGATGATCGCCAAAAAAATCACGGCTTGGCTGCAACGCCGCCGCGTTTATGGCAAATGGAATCCCCCTGCACGATTTGACCGCAATCTGATCGTGATCGGCGGCGGAGCAGGTGGGCTGGTGTCCGCCTACATTGCGTCGGCGGTCAAGGCCAAGGTGACGCTGATCGAGGCGGGCAAGATGGGGGGCGATTGCCTCAACTACGGTTGTGTGCCGAGCAAGGCATTGATCAAAAGTGCCAAGCTGGCGCACCAGATACGCCATGCTGATCATTATGGGCTGGAGGCGAATGAAGCAAAATTCAGCTTTCGCAAGGTGATGGCGCGTGTGCAAGAAGTGATCCACACTGTGGCACCGCACGACAGCGTGGAACGCTATACCGGCCTGGGTGTGGAAGTGCTGCAAGGCTATGCGCGCATCACCGACCCGTGGACGGTAGAAGTAAAATTGAACGGTGGCATGACTCAAGTGCTCACCACGCGCAGCATCATCATTGCCACCGGTGCACAGCCTTTCGTGCCGCCACTGCCCGGTTTGGATGAGGTGGGCTACGTCACCAGCGACACGCTGTGGAACGAATTTGCCAAGTTGGACACGGCGCCTGCGCGCCTGGTGGTACTGGGCGGCGGGCCGATTGGTTGTGAACTGGCTCAGAGTTTCGCGCGGTTGGGCTCGCACGTCACCCAGATCGAGAAGGGGGTGCGCATCATGGTTCGCGAAGATAGCGAAGTCTCCGAGCTGGCACGCGCGTCGCTCACCGCAGATGGGGTGGATGTGCTGACCAACTATAAGGCCGTGCGCTGCGGGCAGGAAGACGGGCACAAATACATCGTGGTTGAACAGGATGGCAAATCGCGCCGTATCGAGTTCGACGCGCTGTTGTGCGCGGTAGGCCGCGTGGCGCGGCTGACAGGCTACGGCCTGGAAGAACTGGGGATTGAAACCCAGCGCACAGTGGCCACCAATGACTATCTGGAAACTATTTATCCCAATATCTTTGCGGCGGGCGACGTAGCGGGACCTTATCAGTTTACCCATACCGCTGCCCACCAAGGATGGTATGCCACGGTGAACGCACTGTTTGGTGACTTCTGGAAATTCAAGGTGGATTACTCGGTGGTGCCTTGGTCAACTTTTATTGATCCAGAAGTCGCGCGCGTCGGGCTAAACGAACAGGAAGCGCGCGAGCAAGGCATCGCTTATGACGTCGTGAAATACGGCATGGACGATCTTGATCGTGCCATTGCCGATGGCACGGCGTATGGCTTCGTCAAGGTGCTGACCGTGCCCGGCAAGGATAAGATCCTCGGTGTCACCATCGTTGGCGCGCACGCTGGCGATTTAATAATCGAGTTCGTGTTGGCGATGAAACACGGGCTGGGGTTGAACAAGATACTCAGCACCATCCACATCTATCCGACTCTGGCTGAAGCAAATAAATATGCGGCCGGAGAATGGAAACGCGCCCATGCGCCGCAAAAAGTGCTGGCGTGGATGAAGCGCTATCACGCCTGGAAGCGAGGCTGAACGATGCGCCTGTCCATTATCGTGCCGATGCTCAACGAAGCGGAGCAATTGCCGGAATTGTTCGCGCACTTGCTGCCATTCCAGCGGGCCGGTTGCGAGATCATATTTGTCGACGGCGGTAGCACTGATGGATCAGCAATGCTGTGCGAAGTCGTTGGATTCATTGCGTTGCGCACTGCCTGTGGCCGGGCCAAGCACATGACTGCCGGCGCAGCACAGGCCAGCGGTGATGGGTTGTTGT
>JADYXV010000113.1 GCA_020853995.1 Novosphingobium sp. | reverse complement strand
AACTGTCGGGACGGCGCGCCTTTTCCTGCATCGCCAGCGGTTTGTAAGTGACATAGCTGTAGATGGGGAACGCCAGGAACGCGATCAGGACAAGGACAGCAAAGCTCCACGCTGACATCCGCTTGCCTGGAAGCAAGCCTTTGAGCGTATAAGCGGTGGTGATATCCTTGTCTTCGGCGGAGTCCGATACGGCTTCTACGCGGCGTACGGTGAATGTGGGCAGGCCTGTTTCGCTATCGCGGGAAACGGTGATGCGGTGGCAGCCAAAGCCCAGTTCCGCGCCCACTACAGGATCAAGCGTGGCTTGCGTGGCCGACCGTCCGTTTACGTCGAACGCCAGTTCGCCAATCGAGGCGATGGTCAGGCTACCGTCGGCGGCTTGCTTTATGCGGGCATGGCGCGGATCAACCGCAAGGTCGGGCAAGTGAATGCCCGATGCTGCATCGCGGCCAATGACCAGTTCGGTCCCATCGATGGTCGAGGGACGCACGATCTCCTCACCACTGGATTTGAGCGCGATCTGGCGGACAAGAAAGCTCATTGATCGCTCACCAGTAGAAGAAGACGCTGACGATATGGGCGGAGAGCGCCGCAATCAGCGCAAAGGTGACCGGCACATGGATATAGAGCCACGCCTGCAACCATGATTTCAGCTTCAAGTGTCGTCGCATCCGCCCCAGCACAGCCTCTTTGCGGGTCAGCAGCGCATCGACTTTGTCGGCGGGGTCGTCGCCCATGCGCGGCTGGTACGCGCGAATGCGGCGCAATTCGGCGGCGGCATGGCGCGTGGCGCATTTGGGGTAATTGTCGGTTATGCGGTTCCAGAATGAACCTGCAAACGGGTCCTGCTCAAGGCTGAGGTTGACTAGTGCGGCACTTTGCGGATCAAGCGTTTGTGCCGCGTCATGGATCTGCCGGTCCAATGACCGCACCGCTTCGATCATCTGCTTTTCGGTAATCGCGCCTTCATCGTCATAACGGTTGGCCGAAAGCGCGCGGGGTGCCGTGGCATAGACCCAGATGCCGAAAATGCCTGATCCGATCACCAGCAGCATCAAAGCCCAGGCCAGCGTGTGGACGTTCCAGCCGAAGTGGAAGCCCGAATGCAGGGTGCCGATCACTGTCAGGCATAGCCCCAGGTAAACATGCGCGCTGGTCCACGCTTTCAGGCTCCACCGCCCGGGCGTGATCGCGCGTTTGCGCATGCCCAGCATGGTCAACCACAGGATCAGCAGCGCGCCGATGGTGCCCAGCGTATAGCCCAGCCAGCTTGAACCGAAGTGCTGGCCCGGCAAGGGCACGAAAATATACAGAGCCAGAAGTGCGACGGCGATGGCGGCAGACAACTTGCCCCAGAACAGGTTGTTGTGGCGCAAAAAGCCTTCGTGCGTGCTGGTGCGGGCGCGGCTGGCACCGGTGCGCTTTTTGGGAGCGATGGTTGCCATTGCCTCAGGCCCCTTCGTTTTCGAGGCGCGAAACGGTCAGGAACTCGTCCGGTGAAACACGGATGGCAGCGCCGGTGGGGCAGGCGCGCACACAGCTCGGGCCGCCCTCGATGCCTGCGCACATGTCGCACTTGATCGCCTTCTTGCGGTCAAGCAGTTCGTCCACCGCAGGGTCACCGGTATATTTCGTGTTCTTTTTCGACCATTTATAAGGCGGCTCGCCCGGCCCCGGCCCTGATCCGAAGAACAGCCAATTGAGCAGCGAGGGCTTTTTGGGTGGCACTTTGTCCATGCGGATCACGCCGTACGGGCAATTGCGCTGGCAATTGCCGCAGCCGATGCAAGTATCGTTGATGAACACTTCGCCGTCCGGCCCGCGCTTGATCGCGTTGGGCGGGCAATCGGCCATGCAGTGCGGATGTTCGCAGTGGCGGCACGATGTGGGCACATGCAGATGCGCAAAGCTCTTGCCCGCCTCGCGGTCGAGCCGCGAAAGGCCATCGTGGCTGTCGGCGCAGGCCTTTTCGCAATTGTCGCAGCCCACGCACAGCCGTTCATCAATCAGCAGAACGTCGGTGGCCTCGCCCAGCCCTTGGGAAACGAGGAACTTGGCCTGTTCGGAATAAAGATCGACGATGCCGGAAAAGCTGTCCTTTTTGGATTCGATAAAGGCGTTGGTCGCGCGGCGCACTTCCATGTCCTTGCGCGCACGTTCGAGCAGTGCGGGCTTGGCCGCCAACACGCGCCCGAACGCTTCGCCATCGATCTTGATCACTTCGCTCTTGATTGCAGCGCGCACCGTGGCGGTGCGGCGGCCCCCGTCAATCAGCGCCATTTCGCCCACATAGGAACCGGCCGGAAGGTAAGACAGGAACACCGGTTTTCCGCCGACTTCCTTTTCGACGATCATCGATCCGACGCGGATGACATAGATATCCTTGTCCTCGTCACCCTCCTTGATGATCGCATCGCCTGCGCGGACAGACATGATCTTTGCGGTTTCCACCACTTCGGCCACATCGGCGCTGGTCAGCCCCGATCCGAACATTTGCAGGATCTGGCGCTCGGTAGAGATACGTTCAATCGCGCGGCGTGCCGTGGGCACCTGGCTTTGCAGTTTCAGCGCGGCATTGCGGCTGATCTCGACACAGATGGTGTCCTCTGCCGCCACAATCGTTGCGCCGCGCCGCCGGCCTGAAATCAGGCCGACTTCGCCAAAAATCGTGCCCGCCGGAATCGGGATGACCTTTGATGGATCGTTGGGGTCAATCCGCACGTGGACCGTTCCAGATGCGATGGCGAACAGCGATGATCCCGGATCATTGCGTTCAAACACCACATCGCCCGCAGCATACCCGCGCGCTTCGGAATCCAGCATGAATTCGCGCAATTGCAACGTCGTCATGCCTTGCAGGATGCCGACGTTCTTCTGCAGGAATTCCAGCCATTCGTTGACCGACCGCTTGCCCGGAAGACCGGCGAACTTGGCTTCCAGCAAGGGTTCATCAGCAGGCTTGAGCGAGGTATTGCCGTTGATGAATTCGACCACATCGTGGCCCTGATTCATGCAGTGCTTGATCAGCGGATAGCCCGCCAGCGCGCCGATCACGAAAATGCCCGGCGCGGTCGATTCAAACTGCGGCGAAAGAGTCGGGAACGCCAAACGGTCCGCGCTGGCAAATTCGATGCCGCAGCCTTCGACAAAGGCGCGCGGCGGGGCAGAGCCGATGCGCGCGATGATCCGGTCACACCGGATGCGTTCTTCGCCATCGCGGGTGGAAAGCGTGACCCAACCCGGTTCAACTGCCTTGGTTTCGGTCTCGTACCGGATTGTCAGCTTGCCCGCCGCGTCATCTTCGACCAGCGCTTTGGCGTTGGGCTCCTTGGCGGTGGCAAAGCTTTCGCGCACGTTGGTGGATTTCGTGCTGCGGTTGAGCACGGTAACGGTGTTGCCCTGCGCTGCATCCTCCACCAGACCGCGCGCGTTTTCAATTCCGGCATCGCCTGTGCCAATCACGATGATGTGCTGGTCCAGCACTGCATAGGGATCATCAAGCTGATAGGTAACGTGCGGCAGATCACCACCGGGGCAGCGCATCAGGTTGGGGTTGCCTTGCGTGCCGATGGCCAGCACCACGGTTTCGGCCATCACTGTCTCGCCATTGGTCAATGTTATGGCGTAGGGCGGGGCATAGCGCTGCACTTCGGTGGTGGTGCTTGTTCCATCGCGGGCGCGGGTGACGATCTTCTGGACAGATCCTTCGATGGCAGGGCCGGTGCCCTTGATCGATTTCACATCGGCATTGAATTTCACATTCACGCCAAGTTCGGCGGTGCGCCGGTTCCACTTGTCGAGAATGTCCTCTTTCTTGCCCGCATCAAATTCCTGATCGGACCGCAAGATCAATTGCGATGGCGTGGCCATCACATGCTTGCCTTTTTGATATTTGTAGATCGTGTCCGAAAGGTGGTCAGTCTTTTCCAGCAGGACATGGGCAAGGCCAAGCTGCGCCGCGCGTCCGGCCGCGCTCATCCCTGCGGGGCCGGAACCAATAATCGCAACCTTGAAAACCTGGCCCACCGGCATGCGCCCCCCGCATCGCGCGCAAAGACGGCGCGTGTTTCCCCGCCTGTCTTCATCAAAAATCAGAATTGCGACCCCTGTAATGCCGACATTAGCCGATGCGCCGCGCATTGCCAGTCGCAATTTGCGCAAGCAGGGGTGATCATGCAGCTTATAGTTCAAGCGCTTGCAACGCACCCGTCTGGCAAGATATGCGCTTCATCAGCGACGGTGCCGATCAAGGCATCCGACAGGAGTTTGCCATGACCGAGCCCCAGCCTCCGCGCCTTGATCAAGCGGAAAAGCGCGATGCCGCGCAAGCCGGTTCGCGCTTTGGCAAGATCGCCTTGGTCGCCGCTGCATTGATCGCGCTTGGCGCTGGCGGGGTTGCCATGATGCGCGGGCCGGAAACGCCACCGCCTGCCGCTGTCCCGCCCGCGCCAACGCCGGACCAGCAGCCCTCGGTTGATGATGTGATTGCCAAGCTTGAAAAAAAGCTAGCCGAAAAGCCCGATGATGCCGAAGGCTGGCGCATGCTCGGCTGGTCCTATTTCCAGACCGAACGCTTTGCCGAAGCGGCCACCGCGCTGAAGCAGGCGACCAAGCTTGATCCCGAACATGCCGAAACGTGGTCGTTTTTGGGGGAAGCCCTGGTGCTGGCCAGCAAGGAAGAAGGCAAGATGCCGCGCGATGCCAAGGTGGCATTTGACAAGGCGATCAAGCTGGATCCCGAGGATGCGCGTGCCCGCTATTTTCAGGCCGTCGCGCTCGATCTTGCAGGGCGGCCGCGTCAGGCGATCAACGCGTGGTTCAAGCTGCTCGAAGATACGCCGTCCGACGCACCATATGCCGACGACATTCGCGAAGTCATCCGCAACGTGGGCGAGAAGCGCAAGATCGACGTTGAAAAGCGCCTGGCCGAGGCGAAGTTTGCAAGCCCTGCGAACGGCACGGTGACTGACGGCCCGCAAAAGGCGGCAGCCGGCATTCCCGGCCCCACGTCCGAACAGATGAAGGCCGCCGCCGGAATGCCCAAGGGCCAGCAAGAAGCGATGATCCGCGGCATGGTCGAAGGGTTGGAAGCAAAGCTCGTCAAAGACCCGGCCAATGCCGATGGCTGGATCATGCTGATGCGCAGCCGCATGCAGTTGGGTGAGCCGAAGAAGGCTGCCGAAACCTTGAAAAAGGGCCTTGCCGCGTTTCGCAATGATGGCGATGCGGCGCGCAAATTGCGTGAGGCTGCGTCGAGTCTCGGTGTCGCAGGAGCCTGATTCGCACGGCCAGCACTGCCTTGGCGCATGGGAATTGCCCTAAGCATTAACCACATTCGATTTGTGCGATGCCCGTAAACCCGACTTGATTCATATCGGGACACCTCGGATTATTCGAAAAAATTGTCCCGTTCTGAATCGCTTGCAACCATAGGTGAGTCATTACCGGGCCGATGCGTGGTTAACGCCAGACTTTCATGCGGTTGCGTTTACAACAAATTAACCTTTTATGTTCATTCATCCTATGGTTAATGGCGATGAACACGGATTGATCCCGGGTTAATTGCCAAAGGGACATGGCAAGTTAAGGGGCGGTTGAATGCGCGTACTCCTGATCGAAGACGAACCGACAACCGCCAAGGCGATTGAGCTTATGCTCACGGCCGAGGGGTTCAATGTCTATTCAACCGATCTCGGCGAAGAAGGCCTCGATCTGGGCAAGCTCTATGATTACGACATCATCCTGCTCGATCTGAACCTGCCGGACATGCACGGCTATGATGTGCTCAAGAAATTGCGCGTCGCCAAAGTACAAACTCCGGTCCTGATCCTGTCGGGCATTTCGGAAATGGACAGCAAGGTCCGCTCATTCGGCTTTGGCGCCGATGACTATGTGACCAAGCCGTTCCACCGCGAAGAACTGATCGCCCGCATCCATGCGGTTGTGCGGCGTTCAAAAGGCCATTCGCAATCGGTCATCCGCACCGGCAAGCTTTCGGTCAACCTTGATGCCAAGACTGTCGAAGTCGATAGCGCCCGCGTCCACCTGACCGGCAAGGAATATGCGATGCTGGAACTGCTCTCGCTGCGCAAGGGCACGACGCTGACCAAGGAAATGTTCCTGAACCACCTTTACGGCGGCATGGACGAACCCGAACTCAAGATTATCGACGTTTTCATCTGCAAACTGCGCAAGAAACTGGCGCATGCCTGTGGCGGTGAGAACTACATCGAAACCGTCTGGGGCCGTGGCTATGTGCTGCGCGATCCTGACGACATGGAAACAACCGAAGCTGCCTGATCTCCTGACATCCCGAACCATCCCCGAAACGGCTCGCCCTGATTGGCGGGCCGTTTTGGTTTTGGGGGCATAGGGCCTTATGGCGCGAATGCTGGCGGTGCAGGTTGGTATTACCCGATACGGTTGAAGTAGGTGGTTTCCTGCTTCTGCATACCGTTGCCGGACCACACGATTGTTTCGGTCATGGACCTTTTATCCTTGGCGACCGTGTAGACACGTGTGGAGACCGGATTTCCGTCTTTGCCAAGCGTCATCACCAAGGTGTCGGGCGAAGGTCGGCGCAATGCTACGGTGTCGATGAAATCCATATTGCCACTCACCGGGACGGGGACTCCGTCCAGCGCTGCTGTCGAGTTGGCCTGTCTTGTGGACCCATCAGGGTTCACGATCTCGACGAGCGTCGACCATTTTCCATCAAGCGAAACGGACAAGTTCATTGTCACGCGGCGCGGCCTTTCCCCGGCTGGCAGGCGGGCAACGTCCAGCAACCAGCTTCCGGCAAGCGGAATTTGCGCACCCCCAGTTTCATGCGTGGCGGGAGCATCAGACGATGGCGACATCGAGCCTGCAACCATAATCATGAGGCTGGCGGCTAGAGGGATGGCGATAAACATGACAAATCTTCCTTTCGAACTGGGTGGCCCGGCTGATGCGGGCGGTGCCAGTTCGTCCTCCGGATCATGAGATGCTGGAAGATCGATATCTCTGTCCCGATTTTTCTGGGTGTCAGCTTTCTCGCACATTGCTCTGTGTGCTTCGACAAGACGCGCAAGTTCGCGGCTGCTGCCAATGCCGGTCTTGCGCCGTGCATCGCGCAAGCGCTCGTTGATTGACGCCTCGGAACGCCCCAGACGCGCCGCGATAGATTTGACGGTGTGACCTGTCGTCAGCAGCTGCAAGATTTCCAGCTCTTTAACGGTAAGATCCTCAAGCGAGCCAGAAAGTCGTGTAGGAGCCGTCATGCCTCCTGATCACCACAGGTGCCTGATTCCGTCCATCCCAATTTTTTTGTGCGCCAACCAGGCCCTAGTTACCGAGGGAGAGTGCAAGCAGACCCCGAATCTTGACGCTTGCCGGGTCGGCTGTCAAAGCCCGCCCGATGACTGCGTACAAATCCGGCGATCCAACCACGATCAACCGCCTTTATGGCCGTGCCAAGGGCAAGCCCTTGCGGCAGGGCCAGCAGGGGCTTGTCGATACGCTCTTGCCCAAGATCGCGATGCCTGCCGAGGGGCCGATCACGGCGGAAAGTTTGTTTGGTGAACCGCGCCCGCTGCATTTCGAAATCGGTTTTGGCGGGGGTGAGCATATGGCGTTCCGCGCCGATATGCTGCCAGATCATGGCTTTATCGGCGCCGAACCGTTCCTCAATGGTGTGGCGCAGGCGCTGACGCATGTGGCTGGCGATAATGGCGCGCGTGCTCCGTTGGGCAATGTGCGGATTCACCACGGTGACGCTTTGGAAGTGCTGGCGCGCATTCCCGATGGTGCGCTGTCGTTCCTCTATCTGCTGCATCCCGATCCTTGGCCCAAGGCTCGCCATGCCAAGCGCCGGATGATGAATGACGGGCCGATCGATATGTTCGCGGCCAAATTGCGTCCTGGTGGCGAATTCCGCTTCGGCACCGATCATGACGTATACTTGCGCCACGCATTGATGGTCATGCGCCGCCACAAGCACCAGTTTGAATGGCTGGCCAAGGATTGCCACGATTTCCAGAACCGCCCCGGCGGCTGGCCCGAGACGCGCTACGAACACAAAGCGCGCACGGTTTACAATCACGAGGTCTGGTACTTCCGATTTAGGCGAAAATAGGTCAAAGACTTATTTTTTGAAATCTCTTAAAAACAATATGTTATCTACGAAATTGCACGCTGCACTATCCGGCGATTTCCGTAACGGTGATTGCACGGTGCTTACTTTTGCGGTACACGAGGTATTGCAATGGCTACCGGCAGGATCAGCAAACGAACCCTTGATGCGTTCCAATCGAGCGGGGTGACCGGCTTCCTTT